>WFYB01000084.1 GCA_015490315.1 Sulfurovum sp.
GCTATAATCTTTCCACAAAATCAAAACAAAAAGGATTGACCATGCCAAAGATCAATAAATACCAAGACATTTCAGAAATCGACAGAGAAGCAAAAAAAGACCTTATCGACAGACACTCACCGTTTATCCACTGTGAAAAAACAGCAAAAAAAGGTGAGCCTTTTGAAGTAACTGTCAAAATGGGTAACGAGTATACTCACCCGGATGACTACGATCACTTCATCGAGTCTGTAACACTCTTCGACGGTGAGACAAAACTCGCTGAGGCAGTCTATGTACCGGGTGCACTGGGCAACACAAAAGCACACAACACTACGACATTTACTATCATCCCTACAGGCAAAAAACTGAAGCTTGTAGCACACGGTTACTGTACAAAACACGGTATCTGGGAAGGTACACCTGTAGAAGTAACAGTCGAAGACTAATCTTCTCACCAGAGGTAAATCACTTGCCTCTGCCTTTTTTCACTCCATATTTATACCGCTTATCTCTCTCTCATTATCCTCTCAATTCCAAAACGCCTATACCTGATTTTTTTTCGATATAATATCTTCACTACAGAAAAGGGAGTAGATATATGAATGAGATCATTGCATTTATTATGCAGCATCAGATAGAGGCGATTATACTGACATTTGCCGTCATAGTTGTGGCATTTGTCATCACACATTGGCAGGAGGTGAAGTTTTGGTGGCTTAACTTTAGCTACAATTTTCCTATCATCGGCAAGATCTCTCGTCTTGCAAAGGATATCGAGGGATTTGACGAGAACCATAAATGGTTCTACTCTGAAGAGCGCCTGTGTCGGGACTACTACAACTTCTATGAAAAGGTCGATCTGAATGACGAATCCTACGACGAGGCAAAAGATTACCTCCATGCTGTAGGTGAACTGGGGCGCAAGCCGACACCTACCTTTATCTGGATCATGATCTTTGTGCTGGTGATCGTCGAAGCCTTTGGATTTGCCTATGTGCTTGCCGGATTTACGATCCCAGGTGCTTCTGAGGCGACACAGCAAAAAGGTGCCATCGGTGTGGCGATCATGCTTGCGATCCTGCTGGTATGGCTGACCCATATGACGGGACAGGAGCTGCACAAAAACACCCTGATCAAAAAGATCCGCCGCTGGTACAAAAACGACAATGCAGGCGGACACAACTGGCGTGATCTCAAGCCAGACGAGCAGTTGATCACGATCGACAACACTTTCGATGACCAGAAGTCACCCAACTATATCCGTATGCTCAACCGTCTCGAGGTCAATGACAAGGTCACAACCAGCTACACCAAGACGATCCTGACACTGATCTTCATCGCGGCAGTTGCGATCGGTGCGACCTATATCCGCGGGCAGGTGCTCGAGCAGGAGATCGCTAGCTCCCATGAGAGTGCGATGAATATCTTCAACGACGATGCCTCGCCATTTGGAGAGAGTGATGCCGGTAGTGATGACGATATCGGTGCGCTTTTTGGCGATGATGCAGCGCAGGGAGCCGAAGATGATCTCGCTTCCCTCTTTGGCGGTGAAGAGAAGAGCAGCGGTGCTGCAAAACCCTCTGCCAAGGGTGAAAGTATCCAAGACCGTACCAACCGCAACGGCGGATGGGCGACCTTCGTGATCCTGGGATTGATGTTTGTCTTTATCCAGATACTGGGTATCTTCTTCGGGATGCACTGGGATTTTGCCGGACGTGAGTCGCGTGAAGCCTATGATGCGCTTCGCGGTTTCAGCACCAAGAAGGCATTCCTTGCCTACTATGACAGAGCCAAAACACACATTGCCCGTATCGCGCAAAGACAGCTGCAGAAACTGCAGCACAAGATGAACATCATCAATGATAACATGGGAACCGATGCAGAGACCACCGCACTGCTTCGCAACAACAAAGACAGAACCTTTAAAAAATATCTTGAATTTGAGGATAAGTAGATGAAACGTATTTTTTTGACGCTATTGGCACTGAGTGCGCTGCTGACAGCACGCAACGATGTCCCAAGCTGCTACAAAGCACTGGATATCCCCCTGAGTGAAAAGAGACCCGCCAAAGAGCTCTTCATCCTGGTCGACCAGACCACACCATTGGATAAAAAGATGATGATCTACATCTACA
>WFYB01000085.1 GCA_015490315.1 Sulfurovum sp.
GCAGCCTACAGTCTCATAGGCAGCAAGAGTGTGATCCGGGTCAAGCATGACCATGAAGCCTGTACCAACTGTATGGCGTGCAAAATTGTCTGTCCTGAAAATCAGGTATTGTGGATGGTACACAAAGAGAGTCTCTCGGTTACAGACGGCGAATGTACCAATTGCGGTCGCTGCATAGATGTATGTAACGATAATGCATTGGGGTTTGCCCTCCGCTCATTTGGGCAGAGAGACGGGAAGTCGGGGCTACCCCGCAAAGAGTGAGAAGATGCTATCTCACAGGGATGAAGCGTGTTGGCAGAGGTTTTGCCTTTTGCCCGGAAGAGTTTATCTAAGGAGGAAAAGAATGAAAAAGATAGTAAGAAGCGTTGCACTGGGTGCACTTTTGGCAGGCTGCAGTGCCTATGCGGCAAGTGTGGCGGTCTGTGCAGGGTGTCATGGACAGCATTTTGAGAAGCAGGCGATGGGAAAATCCAAGATCGTCAAAGATATGCCACTCAAAGATATCATCAAAGCACTCAAAGGGTATAAAGCGGGTACCTACGGTGACACCATGAAAGGGATCATGGAGCAGCAGGTCAAACATCTCTCCGATTCCGATATCGAGGCGATGGCAGTATTGATCAAGACCCAATCGGGTGTCCCGACACAAAATGCGACCAAACATGCGGCTGATGCGGCGATCACTGCAGCGGGAGGACAGGTGATCAATATCAATGAGGATGCTTCTGACCCCGCGCGTATAGAGATGGAGGATCTGGGCAACAGAAACAGTATCTCGGATACGGCGCTCGGATTGCGCAAAACAGATTTGATGGGAGAGGATAAGGTCAAGCCTATGGCATTTGACTATGACCGACCTGCACCGGGTGCGGCGAAAAAGTTCGAGCGTGCCTACAAAGATGCGCCGCCGATGATACCCCATTCAGTAGAAGGTTTGCTGCCTATTACCAAAGAGAACAACCAGTGTCTGGGCTGTCACCTTCCCGAAGTTGCCAAAAGCATGGGCGCTACACCGATACCGCCTACACACTTTATAGACTACAGACCTGAAACGATCATGAAGGACGGCAAAGTGATCAAAGAGGGGAAAGTCGTAGGGAAAGATCTGAAAAATACTGCAGATTTGAAACTGGCAAAAGCAAAACGGCTGAAGAAACTCTATGAGGGCCGATTTAATTGTACACAGTGCCACGCACCTCAGGCGAGGGTCAAGACAGAAGTGGCAAATACGTTCAAGCCTGACTATAGAGACAGCATCTACAAAGAGCACTCCTCGCTGGCGGATGCGATGAATGAAGGGATTGATGAGTAATGCATAGACGAGAACTTTTCGGACTCGTACGCAGGGCGGTAGGTCAGAAGGGGGATGTGCAGGCGGTACACCCTCTTTTGAGACCCCCTTACGGAAGGGATGAGTCTCTTTTTCAGAGTGGGTGCAGTGTCTGTGAAAGCAAGGCATGTGTCACTTCCTGTGATGAAAAGATCATTGTACTGGATGCAGCGGGGGTGCCGACACTGGACTTTTCGGCGAGCGGCTGTACCTTTTGTGAGGCATGTGCCAACCAGTGTGAATCAGATGTGCTCTCTTTGGCACATCTCGCATACAGAGAGAAGATCAATGCATCGTTCCGTATCGATACACAGGCGTGTATCGCACATGATGGTGTGATCTGCTTCGCATGCAAAGAGCCGTGTATCGAAGATGCGATACTCTTCAACGGACTCTTCAATCCCGTGATAGATATACTGAGATGTACCGGCTGCGGTTTCTGTATGGGACGCTGTCCCACTGAAGCGATAAGCTATGACATTGTGGAGATGAAGGAGCAAAAGGAGCAAACGGTATGAGTATAGAGAGATGGAGAGCAAGATATCCCAAACTGTTTGGAAAACTGGATGAAGATATCGATGCATTGCGGTATTTTTTGGTGATTGATGAAAATATCAATGACATCGACTCCGATGAGTTTGATGCGATCGATCCGGAGGATTACAACTATCTTATCTATATCACCGATCGTTTGCAGGCAGTAATGGATGAGGGGATGATGGTAGCGTTCCTCAAAACGTTTGAATCCCATGAAGATGTATCACTTTTTTATATGTCAGAGATCGATCTTTACGGGATACAGACCGCTTTGGACGAAGAGGGGATCGCAGAGATGGTTTTGGGGATTATCGAAGGGCTGTTTCCATGACAACTGCGAAAACTGCGAAAACTGTCCTGATGCTCTGGATCGCTGCCGTACTGTCGCTGGCAGCCGAGGTGACACTGCCGCCTATACGTAGTATAGAAGTCAACGGCACGGTCAAAGATATGGTCTATCGTGATAACAGTCTGATCATCGGAACCGATCAGGGGCTTATGCAGGTCTATGATCTCTCCGCAGATCGGTTTGTCAAAGAGGTGAAGCTGCCAGATGTGACAGATTTCATGGGTGAGAAGATAGCAGCGCGGGTTTTCTCTGTCGACAAAATCGCCGACCGCTATCTGATGCTCAGTGACAGCGGACAGAGCGGATATGCAAATCTCTGGATCATTGAGCCGGATAAGAGGTACCGGCTCATTACTCCGGAGGACAAAA
>WFYB01000086.1 GCA_015490315.1 Sulfurovum sp.
ACCACAAAATCCATACTTGTATAGTCATCATTGTGCAACAATACCTTATACATCTGGGGCTCTTGCAGCTCCAGCGCAAAATCCAATTCTTCTTCAAAATTCGGCACGCTATATCCTTAAATCTATTTCTACTATAATTGTATCAAAAAAAATATAGGAATCGTGTATGCAGCCGCTTTTTATCACCGCTACAGGCACCAATGTAGGCAAAACATACACGACCCTTGCCCTGATTGAAGCCCTTGCTTCCAGGGGATTGCGTGTAGGTGTCTTCAAGCCGATCGAAACCGGTGTCACACATACCCCGCCTGATGCCACTATACTACTCGAAGCTTGCCAAAAGGTTAACAGCGGGTTTAGAGATCTAACCCCGCTTGATATCACCGCCTATACCTTTGCCCTGCCTGCCGCACCGTTTTGTGCCGATGCACAAAAGCAGATCGATATATCGCAGATTCTTGAAAAATATGATGCACTCTCAAAACGCTGTGATCTCCTCCTCATAGAGGGAGCGGGCGGACTGATGGTGCCGATCACCAGAAACTACATGATGATCGACCTGATCCGAGATCTCAATGCCAAGACCCTGCTTGTCACCCCCAGCCGTTTAGGGTGCATCAACGAAACCCTCCTCTCTATAGAAGTACTAAAAGCACACAACATCGACTTTGACTGGTGTGTCAATCTTTATGAAGACCAAGAGGATTTTGAGAAAGTGACACAGCCCTATTATGATACAGTGTTTCCTGAGTGGTGGACGGTGCAGGAGAGGATAGAAGGATCAGCCGATAGTTTTACCGCCTCTTTGCTATAATCTCATCATTCATTCTCTCTTTAAGGACTGCTATGCAACACCTCGTCGATACCAATGACCTCAGTGACAGTCAGATCAGACAACTACTTGACGATACCGCGCGATTTAAACAGCAGATGCCTTCGCAGCTCTTGCGTGACAAACTGCTCATTACCCTCTTTTTCGAGCCCTCTACACGTACACGCAGCTCTTTTGAGGTCGCTGCTAAGCGTCTGGGAGCATCTGTGGTGCATCTCGACCCCTCCCGCTCTTCCACCAACAAGGGGGAGAGTCTGGAGGATACCTTCGCCAACCTCTGCGCGATGGAGCCTGACGGGGTGATCATACGACACAGTGACAACCAAACACCCGGTCTCCTTGCCGATATGGAGATGACCTCCGTGATCAATGCCGGAGCGGGCAACTATGCACACCCTACCCAAGCGCTGCTTGATCTTTTTACGATGCGCGAGCACTTTGGCGGTGACGTTGCGGGCAAGACGATCGCGATTGTTGGGGATATTGTCAGTTCACGTGTAGCAAGCTCCGGTATCCGTCTTTTTAGGCGTATGGGGATGAATGTCCTGCTTGTTGCACCTGAGCAGTTCATGCCCCAAAGCGATCTGCCCCAGTTTGAGAGGCTGGAGGATGTCCTCGACAAAGCCGATGTCATCATGAGCCTCCGTGCACAGCTCGAACGTCATGCCAAACCGCTTTTTGACGACTATGCAGAGTATGCCAGACACTACTGCATCACCAAAGAGCGACTTGCAGATCGTGATACCCTGCTGCTGCATCCAGGTCCCGTGATGCGCAATATCGATATCAGCGACGAGATGTTGAGCGACCCGCGCTGCAAAGTGCTGGAGCAGGTCAAAAACGGTGTCTACATGCGTATGGCAATCCTCAAACTTCTCCTTTTAGACGCATAGCATGTGGTACGGCAAAGAGGAGGGATATAGGCAGATCGACACCCTCGGTGACGCACGTACCCCCTTTCTTTTCATCATCTCCTATGACCAGAACCGGATCTTTGTCCAGCCCCTTAAGAGTCTCGACAACGACATCTACTACAAACTTGAGACATGGCGTAACTACCCGGTGCAAAAAAGAGAAAAAGGTTTTAGCTTCTCCAAACAGCCCGTTGCCTTTGCCCGTTATCAAAAAGCCTTGGCAAAAGTCCATAAAGAGATACGACAAGGCAACACCTATCTGCTCAACCTCACCTTCAAAACCCCAATCGAAACAGACCTCTCTCTCAAAGAGATATTCACCTATGCCAGAGCGAAGTTCAAGCTCTATTTCAAAGACCGGTTTATCTGTTTTTCTCCCGAGCGTTTTGTCGAGATCACAGGTGATACCATCGCCACCTACCCTATGAAAGGCACCATCGATGCCGATATCCCTGATGCCAAAGCCAAGATCCTTGCCGATGAAAAAGAGATGGCAGAGCATGTGATGATCGTCGATCTGATGCGCAACGACCTGGGTATCATCGGCTCGGAGGTCAAGGTAGAGCAGTTTCGTTACGTAGAGAAGATACGTGCCGGAGACAAAGCGCTGCTGCAGGTCAGCTCCAAGATCACCGCCAAGCTGCCCAAAGGATGGCACTCCCGCATCGGCACCCTGCTCTCACAGATCCTACCTGCAGGCTCCATCACCGGCACCCCCAAGAAGAAAACGGTAGAGATCATCGAGAAGATCGAAGATTTTGACCGTGGATTTTATACCGGGGTATTCGGGGTATTTGACGGCGCATCACTGCGCTCAGGCGTGATGATCCGATTTATCGAAAAAGAGGGGAAACAGCTTTACTACAAAAGCGGCGGCGGCATCACCATCGACTCAGATGCACGTAGTGAGTATGAAGAGCTCATTGACAAGATCTACTTCCCTCTCTAATCAAATTAACCTCGCCACCCCAATTTCTAATTTCTAATTCTTCACTCGCAAAGACATCGTTCGCTGCGGTGCCGCCATCGGTATGTCTTATCTTTATCAAAAGGCACAACATAGAACCTGCCTGAGTGTCGCCATGCATCGACGATCAGTCCCTGCTCTGCTTCTTTGCCTTTGGCGATGATCAGCAGTGCATTGTGCTCTTTGAAGTAGGCACCACGGTTGGCAACAGCAAGATGAAATGCAAAGTGGGGGTACCTTTCCTTTCTCAGATGCAAAAAGAGTGCATCGGAGAAATCGTAGCAGAGCCCTTTATGCCTAAGACCGATATTGACCAAAAAATTGTGCCAAAGCGGCGGTGCTGTCAGCTCATAGTGCCTGACAAGCGTAGCCGTCGTGGCAAAAAGGTCAGAAGCGAGGCTCTTGGCTTCAGCCTGGGGAATGGCAGGATCAAGGGATCGAAGCTGGTGTGTGAGCTGTTGTATACGGGAAGAGGTGGGCAGTTGAGGCTTGACACTGCATCCTGCAAGCAGCAGCACCCACAGCAGTGCACCGCACAGATGCCTAATAGAGAACCTGCGCATAACGTGAAGAGAGTATTCCCATTCCGACATAGACCACAGCAAGCATCGCCAGATCAAACAAAATCAGGCTGCGCGGCCATTTGGCGATGATATAGCCACCGATAAACCCAATGAGCAAACCGCCGATGTGCGCACTCATATCAACAGAGGGGATCGCTACCCCGATAAAGAAGTTCAGCCCAAGCACAATAGCAAAATCTTTCATAAAGGCTTTGGTATAGGCACCGATCCTGTCACGATGCGCGAGAAAAAAGCCCGCCAGCGCACCAAAAACCCCGAAGATCGCTCCACTCGCACCGATACCCACTGTTTCTGGATGCACATAGAGCGAGACCAGTCCGCCGATCAGTCCCGAGAAGAGATAGATACTCAGATAGGCACTTTTGGGGAAGTACTGCTCCAAGCCACGACCGATCAGATAGAGAGAAAACATATTCATAAGCAGATGTGTCATCCCCCCATGCAGGAACATGGCAGTCAAAAGCCGCCACCACTGCGCATCTGCGATCGTCAGCGGTCCATAGAGTGCCCCCAGATCGACCAGAACACGCATATCCATATCGACCAAAGAACCGCCAAGCAGTGCCGCAAACAAATATATAGCGACATTGAGCGCAATGATGGTGTAGGTCAGAGGATAGCGTTTGAACTCGTGCAGCAAATTAGACAATCGCCTCAGGGAAGATCACACCGTCTATACCGCTTCTGGCGATCTTGGCGATCTCTTTCTCTTCATGGATCAGCACCAATACACTCGCATCAAAGAGATACTCTTCGGCGATGGGCTGTATCACCATTGCATCATCCTCTTCACAGACAAGATAGCTTGCCCCCAGCGCATTAGCGAGGATCGCATCGTTGATCGTACAGGCAGTGACTGCGTATGCGATCTGATTTTGCTGGCAATAGGCTGCAAGAGCATGCGAATCGACCAGCGGTTCGAGCAGGACGATCTCATTGGCATCTGTCTTGGTGATATCCTCTTTGGAAAATACCTTTCTAAAAAGGCTGCTTGGTATCCATGGGTGTCCTATAACGATCATTTTCAACTCCTATTTTGGTGTACAGTCTGTGCTGCAGTAGTATTTGCCGTGGATGACTATACTCTCTTTGATCGTGACGAAGGTACCGCACTTGGTACACTCCACCAGCGTATCTTCATCCAGTGGTGACTTCGGATCCTCTTTCTCTCCGTTCTTTTTGCCCAGTGTAGGCAGCTTGCCTCCGAAAAATTTGTAGATCATAATGCCGACAATCGCAAATACTAGTAGTTTCAGTATCAATTCCGTGCCTTAATATAGAGATAGTTTCTTTGGTTTTTCTGTACTATATCATAATCTAACTGATGCTCCACCGCATCGATCTCATCGAAAACACGTGAACCTTTATAGAAGAGATAGGCGGTCTTTGTGTCACTGAGGTGCTTTGTCAGATCGAGCAGCAGCTTTGTATTGGTCACAGCACGCGAGCTGATAAGCCCAAAGGGTGCATGGGTGATATGCTCTACACGTTTTGGCGCGACGGTGACATTGCCCAGCCCCAGATCGAGCGCAGCATACTTGAGAAAGGAGACACGCTTCTTGAGCGGCTCAGCAAGTGTCACTTCGGTATTGGGCATAGCGATTGATAGCACTAGTCCCGGAAACCCCGCTCCCGTACCTACATCCAGCAGTGTTTCGGGTGCTGCTATAAAGGTAAGCGGATAGAGTGAGTCGATGATATTGTCATAGATCGCATCGATTGTTTTGGCGCCGGTGAGGCTGTGTATCCCATTCCACTCATGCAAAAGCGAGGCGAAACTCTCCAGCCTAATTATCGCCGTATCATCCAAAGAGATACCTTCAGATACCAGTCTCTCTTTCAATCCTACACTGCTCACACGCTTCTCCCTATCACAACAGATGCCCCATTTGACGTAACCTGCCCTAAAATTTTATACCTTCATTGAGGTAACATTGGATTGTATATTATCCAGCATTGTGTCTACCTGAAGCGCTTACATTTACCACTATTTTATTTTTGAAACAAAGGCTGAAAAACTGCAAAAATAGAAACAAAAAAGATTAAAGCTATGATTATAACTGCCAATAAATCATGTTTCTCATCTGTATCTTGCCTCTCTTCTTTTAGGGGCTCTAAATCTCCAATGCAATTCAAGGGAATCAAACGATACAACAAATAAAATAGCAGTGACACATATAGCAGTATTATCCCAGCCATCAAATATACTGTTGCGCTTTCATCATATACCAATGGCATACCAAAAAGAGGCAACGCCCCAAACAAACCGTACCGTTCATAGACAGACATGGTTCCTATTTTTTTCTTGCAAAACGGACAATATAGAAATTCTTCATTTCTCTTTGAAGCACTATTCCACATTTTATACATCTGGAAAAACGTAATTTTTTCACCGCAGCAAGGACATTTATTTATTAGTTGCATGCATAATCCTTTAATTTTTCTAAACCGATTGGAAGCAAAGCTATAGAGCTTGCCAACAAAATAAGTCCCCCTGGAAAACCTAGGATTAATACCGCTACAAACAAAAGTGTTTTTATTACAACAACAGATAGCATAAAAAGCGCCAAACCAATACCATGATTTTTGCAGTTCATAACTGTGTCTATCAACGTTTTGATTGTTCCTAATGTATTAATAACTTTTCCTAGTAATCTAGCTAAAACACTATCAGTAACATACCGATAAATATAATTCAATAAGGACATAAACCCATAGATTGCATTACTTGCAAATTCTAAGAATCCCCCATTCCCACCACCGCTGATCATAAAGGCGTTATTGCCGTTTGCGGGATCGAAGACCATATACCCCGTACCATGCCAACCGGGTACGCTGACTTCCCGCTCATGCACGGTGACGATTTTGCCTGCATACACAGCGTTGCGTATGTCGCCTTTGGTGAGTGCGCTTGCTTGGATCATCGGTAAGACTTTGTCGATGTTTTGCTTGCTTATAGTATACATCTTTTGACCTTGGGCGTTGG
>WFYB01000087.1 GCA_015490315.1 Sulfurovum sp.
ACTCATTAAACTCATAACCACTCCACAACAATATAAAATAAAAGCATTGCCACGCAATGCAAACCAAAATTCCTAATTCCTAATTCCTAATTCCTCACTCCGGTGCTGATCAAGCCACACCATGATTCCCTTCTGCGCATGCAGACGGTTTTCCGCTTCGGTGAAGATAACATCGGCATGTTTTTCAAAGGTCTCTTCACTCACTTCATAGCCTCGGTAGGCAGGCAGGCAGTGCAGGAAGATGGCATCGGGTTTGGCGTGTGCCATCATCGCCTCATCGACCATATATCCATCAAAGGCTTTGAGGCGGATCTCTTTTTCATCCTCTTGTCCCATGCTGACCCAGGTGTCTGTGGTGACCACATCACACCCTTTGACCGCTTCAACAGGGTCGTTGCCAAAGATCAGTGTAGCACCGCTCTCTTTGGCAAAGGCTTGGGCTTGGGAGACAATCTCCGGGTCACACTCATACCCTTTGGGGGTAGCGATACGCAGCTCAAAGCCTAGTTTGCTTGCGAGCATCAGCCATGAGTGTGCCATATTGTTACCGTCACCGACATAGGCACAGACAGGGTTGTCTGCTTTGCCGAACTCCATCATGGTCAAGTAGTCTGTCATCAGCTGTACGGGATGGTAGCTGTCGGTCAGACCATTGATGACAGGTACTTTGGAGTAGGCGGCAAACTCTTCAAGCTTGCTCTGCTCAAACGTACGGATCATCACCATATCGACCATACGGCTGATGACACGTGCAGTATCTTTCATCGGTTCACCGCGTCCGAGCTGGATGTCATTGGCAGAGAGAAAGAGCCCGATACCGCCAAGCTGATAGATCCCTGTCTCGAAGCTCACCCGTGTTCTCGTAGAGCTTTTCTCAAAGATCATCCCGAGGGTCTGATGCTCCATGTAGGGTACGAACTGGCGCTGCTTGGTCTGTGCCTTGATCTTGACTGCAAGATCGATCATCTCCAGCAGCTCTTCTTTGCTGAAATCTGCCAGTGTCAAAAAGTGTCTCATAGGACTGTCCTTATACATTACATAGGCAATGTAAATTTTGAAAAGGATATTTTATCATAAAATCGTTGAAAAGGTTATAGTTTGGGTTTTGGTACCTCTCTGCCCAGTTCGGTGGCGATGGCATAGGCTATCAGATGGGCTATTTGCTTGAGACGCGGTTTGAGCCATGTTGTCTGTTGCTCACAGGTGAGCTCTCCCAGCTCGAGCAGCAGAAACTTCTCTGCACGTATCCAGTGGTAGGCGTAGTAGTCTCTGAGGTTTTGGGTGAAGTTATCCTCGTGCCATTTGAAAGGGAAGTAGTCACCGTAGAGCGATCGCCATCGTTGTGCGAACAGCGCGGAGTCTTTGGAGGGGTAACCGATACTTGCACCCGAAGCACAGGGTTTGTCCGCCCCGTCAAAATGGATGGAGACAGCGATCTTGGCACGGGCAAATTTGACACGCGCAGGCATACGCACGACATCGATTCCCCATGCGCTCAAAAGCCGTGCTGTCTCATCGGCGACAAGGATATTCCACGCCTCTTCACTGTAGCGTGCCGTCTGGGCTCCTGTGTTGCCGCTACTGCGCCCCTCATGCCCCGCCTGGATGATCACATCGACCGGTGTAATGATGCTGCGGTAGAGGATATAGCCGATCAGAAGCAACAATCCAATAGCAAAAAAGGCAGCAGGTTTGTTTACGATTTTCATAGGAGGGATTATAGCGAAAATAAGGGTGGAGTGTTGCGTCGCTACTCGTAGGAAAGATTGACAAAGCACATAAAACATAGTATTATACGTATAATTAAACATATAATAGTAAGGATATAGTCATGGTAGCCTACACAAGAGACGAGATCATTTCGGCAACTGAGTTGGCACGGAATGTGTCAAAAACACTTAATAGCATTGCCCGGCATGAAAAAGAGAAAATAGCCATATCCAAAAACAATAAGCTTGAAGCTGTTGTGATAGGGATAGAGGAGTATGAGCGTCTGAAAGAAGCGTATGATCTTATGGAGCATACTGAGATTGCAAAGATAATAGAAGAGAGATCCAAAACACCGCAAAGCGAATATTTCTCCATAGAGGAGATGGCAGAAAAATTGGGGATAGATGCTGATAAACTATGAGGTGATTTTGCACCCTGATCTTTATAAGGATCTAAAAAGACTTTCCAAAATGCAGCAGACACTGGTTTTCAAACAGTTCAAAAAACTTCAAATATCTCCAGAACATGGAGATTTCCTTGGAAACAGAGCCGGCTATGATTTGAGTGGATTTAGAAAACTCTATGTCGACAAGAAAAAGATACGCATCGTCTATCGCATTGTGGAAGAGAAGATAGTAGTTGAAGTGATTGCCGTTGGAAAGAGGGATGATATGGCTGTGTACGAGAAAGCTTGGGAGAGGAGATGAACTTAGATAGAGAAAAACTCATTTCGGAAATAAAAGAGGCATTCAAGAATGTAAAACTTGAAGATGGGATAGGTATTTTTGAAGCAGATGAAATGGATGCCTGCAGTAATGAGAAAAAATTACAATCTGCAAGAAAAAAAGACAGATTATGGTGGAGGGATTGGGAGAATATAGAAGAGAAACACATAGCATACTATTCATCAGTGATGTGTTTCATGGATTCGCAAGGTATAAAATGGGCGATACCTGCCTATATGATCTATGCTTTAAATAATTATGAAGATGGTTCTTTTTCAGTCGATACAACTATCTATGCTATCGAAAGAGGGGCAATGGGGTATGATGAATTTGATTTATATACTATAGAGCAAAAAAGGGTTATCGCTAAATTTCTACAATACATGTTATTTGTAGGAGAAGATTGGGTTGATACAGATTTTGCACAGAGGGCACTGGCTAAAGAATGGAGTAAATATCTTTAAATGAAGGTACGTTAGTAAACGCACCTTACAAATTATTTTTGAAGCAACTCCGCCGCTTCCTTTGCATGATAGGTGATGATGATGTCTGCTCCGGCACGTTTGAAGCCTATCAGGGTCTCCATCATGACTCGGTCGTAGTCGATGACACCGGCTTTGGCTGCCATCTTGAGCATGGAGTACTCGCCGCTGACGTTGTAGACTGCCAGAGGGAGGGTAGTGTTTTCCCGTACATCGCGTATGACATCCATGTAGGCAAGGGCGGGTTTGACCATGAGGATGTCTGCGCCTTCCATCTCATCAGCAACCGATTCGGCGATCGCTTCGCGGCGGTTGGCGGGGTTCATCTGGTAGCTTCGCCTGTCTCCGAAACTGGGGCTGCTCTCTGCCACATCACGGAACGGACCGTAGTAGGCGGAGGCAAATTTGGTCGAGTAGCTCATGACAGGAAGGTTGACAAACCCGGCACTGTCAAGCCCCTGGCGGATCGCTGTGATCATCCCGTCCATCATACCGCTGGGGGCGATCATGTCCGCACCCGCTTTGGCATGGATGACAGCTTGCTTGGCGAGGTTGTCGAGGGTAATATCGTTGTCAACGGTTTCAAGTACCGGGTCGAGTACGCCGCAGTGTCCATGGTCGGTGTATTCGCAGAAGCAGAGGTCTGTGACGACAAGCATATCGGGGTGAGCGGCTTTGACCGCTCTGACTGTCTGTGCGATGATGCCGTGCTCGCACATCGCATCGCTGCCGACAGAGTCCTTGACGTCAGGGATGCCAAAGAGGATGATAGCCTTGATACCGAGTGTTTTAAGGTTGTCACACTCCTTGACAATCTCGTCAATACTCATCTGGTAGACACCGGGCATTGAGGCGACCTCCTCCTTGATCCCCTCGCCGCTCTTGGCAAAGAGAGGATAGATGAAGTCATTGACCGTGAGCGTGGTCTCCTGAAGCAGGTCTCGGAGTACCGGATGGATTCTTTTTCTTCTAAAACGGGTGAACATAGATAGTACCTTCAATAAAGAGTTTTTAGTATTCTACACTAAAATTTCTAATTTCTAATTTCTAATTTCTAATATTTAAAGTATAATCTTGCCATGCAAAACATAGAGATCTCACAAACCGCAACACTGCCGACAAAGCACGGTACCTTTAAAATCCAGGCGTTCAAAGAAGAGGGCAAAGGGGGCAAAGAGCACCTTGCCGTCTATCGTGAGGATCTTGATCATATCGAAGCACCGATCGTGAGGGTGCACTCTGAGTGCCTTACCGGAGATGCGATAGGCTCTGTCAAGTGTGACTGTGGTGATCAGCTCGATTTTGCGCTTGACCTGATCGCCAAAGAGGGCGGACTGGTGATTTATCACCGTCAGGAGGGCCGCAATATCGGACTGCTCAACAAGGTCAATGCCTATGCCTTACAGGATCAGGGGCTCGATACCGTTGCGGCAAACCATCAGCTCGGTTTCCGTGCCGATGAGCGTACCTATGAGATCGTGGCGTTCATCCTGAAGCATTTTGGGATAGAGAAGCTGAGACTGTTGACCAACAACCCTGCCAAGATGGAGAGCCTAAACGACATAGAGATCATCGAGCGCATCCCTATCCAAATCCCGCCCAATCCTCACAACGAGGCATACCTCAAGACCAAAAAAGAGCAGATGGGGCATCTGTTATAACACCCAAATGAGAGATGAGTCAAAAGTTATTGACAATCGGCTCATATTATGATAGGATTAATGAGTTTAATCGGATCATTGGGGTAAAGTACATGCAAGAGCGTAAAAAATGGGTATGGCAGCATGAAGCCTATCCCTCATTTGACTATCAGTATGAAGCGATCGCTGCCAAGCTATCTACGGTATCGCGCAACACTGGTAAGCTGGAGTATGCGATCCATATACTCGACCAGAAAAATATCCATGATGTGATCATCGATGCTTCTACAGATGAGATCATGCAATCCTCCAAGATAGAAGGAGAGATCCTCAATCGTGACAGCGTAAGATCTTCCATAAGAAAAAAGCTTGATGATGCTTTTGTATATGGAGAAGATCATTCCACGCGACTTACGGACGGTTTGGCGGATATCCTGATCGACAGCAGTTTCAACCATGCCCCCTTGAGCAAAGAGCGTCTGCACGGATGGCATAATGCACTCTTTCCCACCGGCTACAGCGGAGGATACAAGATCGATGTGGCAACTTACCGCAAAGATGAGATGCAGGTAGTTTCCAACAGGGGATATCGTGAAATAGTACACTATGAAGCCCCACAACCCCAAAAGATTGAAAAGCAGATGGAAGAACTGCTTGTCTATATCAACCATTCACACGAAGACCCCTATATCAAAAGTGCAATCGCTCATTTGTGGTTTGTCATCATCCACCCTTATGATGACGGTAACGGCAGAATGGCAAGAGCGATTACAAACTATGTACTCTCCAGAGAGTTGGGGCTGACACATCAATACTTCTCTATCTCAAAGGCGATAGCGGAGCATAAAAGAGCCTATTATGATATTTTGGAGCGATCCAACAATCTGATACACAATAGAAACTTTGATTTTACCGAGTGGATAGGTTGGCATATCGATACAGTCAATCAAGCGATCGAGTATGCGATGGGCGAGATCGAAAAGGTAGTACAAAAAGCAAAGTTTTGGGATCGTGCAAGGGCACACGCACTGAATGAAAGGCAGATCAAGGTGCTCAATAAAGTACTTGATGTAGGTGCAGCGGAATTTGAAGGAGGATTGAGTACCAAAAAGTATGCTGCTATTGCCAAAACCTCTATACCAACGGCAAAGAGAGATATCTCCAAGCTCGTGGCGTATGGACTATTAAAGCAGGTTGAGGGGAGTGCGGGACGGAGTACACGATATGTGGTTAGTTGATATCTTTG
>WFYB01000088.1 GCA_015490315.1 Sulfurovum sp.
AAATTATCCTCTAGGAAAATAAGATGGAACAAACACTATCAATCATTAAACCTGATGCAGTAGCGAAGAATGTTGTAGGGCAGATCCTTGCACGTTTTGAAGCGGCGGATCTTAGAATCGCAGCGACGAAAAAGACCAGACTCTCTCGCGTAGATGCAGAAAACTTTTATGCTATTCACAAAGAGAGACCTTTCTTTAACGACCTTGTTGAGTTCATGATCTCCGGACCTGTGGTTGTCTCTGTACTCGAAGGTGAGAATGCTGTTGCAAGACATAGAGAGCTTATGGGTGCTACCAACCCTGCAGAGGCAGAGCCTGGTACAATCAGAGCAGACTTTGCGGACAGCATCGATGCCAATGCAGTACATGGAAGTGACTCTCTCGAGAATGCAAAAACAGAGATCAATTTCTTTTTTGCACAAAGAGAGATCTACTAATTAAAAAGGAGTATGGAGCATATCCATATCTCCAGTGCTGATGCAGTGTGCGCTTTGGCAGTAAGCTCTGCAATCAGTCGTATTGGTGAGCTTCTAAATAATTTAGGAGTTTAGATGAAAATTCTATTTGACAAGGTGGGTTCCACTCCGAAACCGTTTGCTCTAGATCATGAGGGCATGCATTTTGAGGGAACTTTGGAAAAAAGCGGTTATCATCGTGTGGCATTGAAAGCCACACTGGGCGGTCAGCTTGATTTGATATGTGATAGATGCGGGAAGCAGTATACGCTGGATATTGCCCAGGATCTCTCCTTTTCACTCAGCGATCAGATGATTGAAGATAAAGATGATTTGGATATAATTGAGTTTTTAGACGGTGTGATCGATATCACATACATCGTCGAGAGCGAAATCAATGCAATCGAAGGCTCTTTTCACTACTGTAACGGATGTGAAGGGTCAGAAGAAGAGCTTGAAATAGCGTTTTAACAAATTTGATACAAAGGATATAACATGGCAGTACCTAAGAGACGTGTGAGTCACACAAGAGCAGCAAAGAGAAGAACACACTACAAGTTGACATTACCAATGCCTGTCAAAGATGCGGACGGAACATGGAGAATGCCTCACCACATGAATATGACAACCGGTGAATACAAAAAAACAAAAGCGTAATCAATGACGAAAATCGCGATTGATGCAATGGGCGGGGATCACGGTCCCGAGCCTATCATAGAGGGTGTGGTCCAAGCACTCGAAGAGAAAACATTTGTCCCTATACTCGTAGGCGATAAAGAAGAGATACTCTCCCTACTCCCCCAATATTATGCAGACAAAGTCGAAGTGGTTGAAGCCGGTGATGTGATTGCTATGAGTGATCAGGCGACCAATGCACTCAAGCGCAAGGACTCTTCTATCTATAAAGCAGTAGAGTTGGTACGCAACAAAGAGGCGGATGGTGTGGTCTCAGCAGGGCACAGCGGCGCGACCATGACACTGGCGACACTGCGCATCGGACGCTTGCCGCATATCAGCAAGCCGGCACTCGCAACGTTGATGCCGAGTCTGGGTAAGACAAAGACTCTGGTACTTGATGTCGGGGCCGTGACAGACTGCACACCGCAAAACCTCTATGAGTTCGGTGCGATGGGTGAAGCCTACGCACAGAGTGTCATGGGGATCAAGGCTCCGCGTGTCGGGCTTCTCAGTAACGGAGAGGAAGACAGCAAAGGCAATGCGCTGACGAAAGAGGCATTTAAGCTACTCAAAGAGCTTGACGGCTTTATCGGCAATGTCGAAGGGCGTGATATCTTCAACGGTCATGCGGATGTTGTTGTCACAGATGGATTTACAGGAAACATTCTGCTTAAGACCAGCGAGGGGGTTGTCTCAACGATCTTTACGATGATGCGTCAGCATATCCGTAAATCACTACCTGCTAAGATCGGTGCGTTGATGATGAAAAAGAAGGTCTTTGGCAATATGAAAAAGCAGGTTGACTATGCCGAATACGGCGGTGCACCGCTTCTTGGGATCAACGGATGTGCGATCGTCTCCCACGGAAGCTCCAATGCCAAGGCGATCAAAAATGCCATTTTTCAGGCACTCAGATATACAGAATCTGATGTCAATAAACGCATCGAAGAGCTTCTCTCCCAGAACTAAACAGTGCACTATTTAGAAACGGCATACTGCCGTTTGCTCACTTTTTCATAACTTAATCAACCCCCAAAACTTATCTAGTTATGGTAAAATATTGGACTTTATATTATTAGTTAAGGACAACCATGTCATCAATCAAACCAATATATGCTTCATTTCGCTCGATTGGGGCGTATGTCCCCGAAAAGATTCTGAGCAATGAAGATCTTGAAAAGATGGTAGATACAACCGATGAATGGATCACTAAGCGTACCGGCATTAAAGAGCGTCATATTGCTGCGGAGGATGAGTATACGAGTGATATGGGAGCCAAAGCTGCCGACCTTGCGATCAAACGCTCAGGTATCTCACATGATGAGATAGACCTGGTACTTTGTGCGACGGTGACACCTGACTACTTCAATATGCCTTCGACTGCCTGCATCATCTCTGACAAACTCGGTATCCATAACGTACAGGCGCTCGACATTTCTGCTGCCTGTAGCGGCTTTGTCTATGCACTCTCTGTTGCGAAAGCCTTTATCGAATCAGGTATGAAAAAAAATGTGCTGGTAGTGGGCGCGGAAAAGTTCTCTTCGATCGTGGACTATACGGATAGAGGTACTTGTATACTCTTTGGTGACGGAGCCGGTGCGGCAGTCATCAGTGCGACTGAGCATAAGGATGAGGGGTTTGTCGATATCCATGCGAGTGCGGACGGAAGCTATGCTGACTTTCTCGTAACACCGGCTCCCGGTTCTCGCAACCCTGCCAGTCAGAAAGTTCTTGATGAGGGGCTGCAGTATGTGCAGATGAAGGGTAATGAAACCTTTAAACTCGCAGTCAAGACACTGACAAAAGATGTCAAAGAGATCCTTGAGAAGAACCATATCAGATCAGAAGAGATCCCCCACTTTATTCCCCATCAGGCAAATTACCGCATTATCAAAGCGGTCGGTGATGCACTGAAGA
>WFYB01000089.1 GCA_015490315.1 Sulfurovum sp.
CTCTTGGTCAATGACCTGCTGCATCTCGTCTCTTACGTTGTCAAACCAGTCATCATCGGCCCCAGTTACATCTATGGTAGGCAGAAAGGTGTAGTGTACCGTACCGTTATGTGCTGTTTTGTTGTGCTCATTGAGTACCCATTTGCTGCCGGTGATGACGACTGGCTGTACTTTGAGTCCGAGTTTTTCGGCGACGATCTTGGTACCTGCCTTGAAGGGCAGAAGCTCCTGACCTTTTGCCCGTGTCCCTTCTGGGAAGATCGCTACGGCACGCCCCAGTTTGTTACGGGACTCTTTGACACTTTTGAGCAGTGAGACAAGGGCAGCCTTGCTGCCGCGATCGAGGGAGATCATCTCTCCATATTTGAGCAGGTTGCCAAACCATGTTGCATCGAAGAGCTCCTTTTTTGCTGCCCATCGCAGATGCTGTGTCTGCAGTGCTTCCATTGCGATGATATCGATAATACCCTGATGGTTCATGATGACCATATCCGCCTCCGGATCGAGTTCTCCGGTCGATTCGACTTTGGCGCCGATGAGTTTGAGGATCACCCTGTTGAGCTTGTGCATGATGATCCCCTTCTTTTTGGGAAAGAGCATGATCCCGGGGATCATAATCCCCGCAACCACGGCAGAGATCACAAAGGCTCCCCAGTAGAAACGGATGCGCTCCCAAAGGGTTGGTCTATCGTTTACAGATGTCTTCATCTTTGATCCATCCTATCACTCCTTGTTTGAGTTCGATCTTTTTAAATTCGCCGCGCTCACCAAGCAGCATTGTCGTAAACCTGTCAGTCACATGGGTACTGACTGTACTGGTCTGTGTGGGCAGGATATAGAGCGGTGCACCCTGTTTGACACAGATCTTTTTGTGTGGGATGTAGAAGGTCATCAGGGTGATCAGAGAGACAACCCCAAGCACCAGATAGAAGAAGTCTCTTTTCCAGAGAAACATCAGCATAAAAAAGAGTGAGAGTACGATCAGGCTGTAGCGTTTCAGACGTGCAAAGGCATCGACTTTCGGATTGAGATCGGACTGGGTGGTTACTGAGGCGTTGGCAAGCTCTACTTTGATACGCAAGGGGATAAAACGTCGTTTGACCGTATCGAAGTAGCTGAAGCCAAACGCTTTTTGCGCGCGGGGAAGCACCACATAAAAATCACCTGTTACTTTCGCCTGATCACGCAGCAGGTCTTCAATCCCGCTCTGGATCGCCCCCGGGGCCTTGATATCCTCGAGATTCGCCTCATATGCCTCCAAAGAGATCGTCACCAGATGGTTTTGGGCATCATAGTTTGAGACCTGATAATTTTTGATACGCATGGAAGCGGTAAGTACATTCGAGAAATTTTTTGGGGGATGGAGCGAGTCGAGGGAACGGATGGGGATTGCCATAGGATCGAGACTGCGTTGACTCAGATCTGTACGGATAAAGAGTCTTGGAATCTGGATATACGTTTTGCCGCTTTTGAGTGCAGGGGCTTTGAAATAGAAGGTATAGAAGACATCATTGCCGTTTTTGACCACAAGAGGTTTGCCAAAAAGAGGTTTTTGGGCACTTGAAGTGTCAAAGTGCAAAGAACGGACTGTATCATTGCTCTCTGCTATTGTAGAGATGAGAGTGAGAGGAAAGACTTGATTCTCATAGACCTTCTTGGGCAGATAGCTATAGTTGACCTCTGCCTGGCTCCAGAGCAGGGCGGGAAATATCACTGCCCAGAAGAGGATGATGGAGCGCAGATATCTCATCAGGCTTCAAAGCCTTTGAGCATTTTGACCCCATCCTCGCTGCCAAGGATCGCTTCGAGGGCACGTTCGGGGTGGGGCATCAGACCAAACACATTCTTTTTGGCATTGCAGACACCGGCAATTGAAGTGACCGATCCGTTGACCACGACAGGGTTGCCTTCCGCATCACAGTAGCGCAGGAGTACCTGTCCGTTCGCTTCAAGTTCGGCGAGCCCCTCATCATCGATATAGTAGTTTCCGTCTGCATGTGCGATAGGTATGTTGAGCACTTCATCCTTTTCGCACCGGTTCAAAAAGGCATTGTCATTGTTGACCACTTTGAGTGTCTGGTGTTTTGAGATAAAGTGAAGGTTGTTGTTGCGTTTCAGTGCTCCGGGCAGCAGACCGGCTTCTGTCAGGATCTGGAAACCGTTGCAGATCCCCAGTACGTTCCCGCCTTGCTCAGCATAGGCTTTGACCGCTTCCATGACTGGAGAAAAGCGCGCGATCGCACCTGAACGGAGATAGTCCCCGTAAGAGAATCCTCCGGGTACCACAACCAGGTCTATATCTTCAGGGAGTGACTTGTTTTCATGCCATACCAGTACTGTCTCATGTCCCAACTTCTCAAATGCATACTGGGTATCAAACTCACAGTTTGTACCCGGAAATCTTAATACGGCTACTTTAAGTGACTTTTGCATCTTAGTGTATCTCTATTGTATAATCTTCAATGACTGTATTGGCAAGGAGTGTCTCACACATCTCCTTGACTTCCGCCTCTGCCTTGGATCTGTCATCAGTATCGAGTTCGATCACGATCTGTTTTCCGATACGGACATCTTTTACCCCTTTGAAGCCGAGTGAATCGAGTGCATGGTGTGCCGCTTTTCCCTGAGGATCAAGCACTCCCTCTTTTAAAAATACATTTACAATTGCTGTCATTGCTTACTCCCTGTAGTTTGATATTATTTAGTATGTTTTACTATTGCCTATTTGCCGAGTATTCTATTCAAGACCTCTTCGTAGGCTACTTTGAGCCCGCCAAGACCTTTTCTGAAGCGGTCCTTATCCATACTCTCGCCGCTTTCGCTGTCCCAGAGTCTGAAGTTGTCGGGGCTAAGTTCATCGATAAGGATGATATTGTCATTGATATCACGTCCGAACTCAAGTTTGAAATCTACCAGTGTCAAGCCGCGCTGGGCATAGAAGGCTTTGAGAAGTTCGTTGATTTTCCTTGCCATATAGCGGATATAGTCAAGTTCGGCTTCATCTTTGACCAGTTCAAGGATCAGGCAGTGCTGGTCATTGAGTTTGGGATCGCCCAGTTCATCGTTTTTGTAATCGAACTCTACAAGTGTAAAGGGGAGTACCTTGCCGTCTTCGATACCGAGATTTCTGCTGAGACTTCCTGTGGCGATATTGCGGACGATCACTTCGATCAAAATGACATCCGCCTTTTTGTGAAGCATATGGTTGTCATCAAGCATTTCGACAAAATGGGTAGGGATACCTTTTTCATTGAGGTATTTGAAGAGTTCTGTCGAGATCTTGTTGTTGAGCGCACCTTTACCCGCTTCACTCGATTTCTTTTCGCCGTTAAAAGCGGTCAGGTCATCTTTGAACTCAGAGATATAGAGCCCTTCATCCTCTGTTGACCAGATCTTCTTCGCTTTTCCTTCATAAACCAGAGATTTCTTTTCCATTGCTTACTGCTTTCCTTTATTTGTGATGATCAATGCTTTGAGGACATCCACCGCACTTTTGAGCTGTGCATCTTTGTAGAGCTGCTCTTCGGTGATGACGGTGTCATCCGCTTTGGTGCTGTTGCTGTCGGTAGCATTGTGCTCTTTGCCTTTTAGACTCTTTTGTTTTTCGCTCTTTTTGCCGTCTATCTTTTCAAGTTCACTTTGGAGGTGCTTCTTGAGATCACGCTCTTTGAGCAGTATCGGATCCTCGACAAAATCGATCTTTCCCGTATGTACGATGATATCGGGGGTGACACCGACATTCTGGATCGTTCTTCCGCTTGGCAGATAATATCTTGCAACAGTCAGCTTGAGCGCCTCATCTTTGCCTATAGGCATGACGACCTGCACGGAGCCTTTGCCGAATGTCTTTTCACCGATCACGACAGAACGGTTGAAATCCTGAAGTGCGCCGGAGACGATCTCACTGGCACTCGCACTTCCGCCGTTGACCAGTGTCACGACAGGTGTATGTCTGTCTGTATCTGCCGAGTGGGCTTTATACTCGATATTCTCACTCTTTACTTTGCCTTTTTGTGAGACGATCACGCCTTTATCTACAAACATATCGACAAGTCCTACAGCCTGATCGAGCAGTCCACCCGGGTTGTTTCGCAGGTCGAGGACGATACCCTTCGCTTTAGGGTGTGCCTGGATCGCTTTTTTGACTTCATCTACTACTTTCTGGTCAAAAGAGGAGATATGCAGATAGAGTACATTGTTATCGATCGTCTTGGCGTGTACCGACTTGATCTTGATAATGTCTCTGACGATCTTGATCTTGAGTGGTTTGAGCTCATTTTTTCTTATAATAGTAAGCATTACAGGTGTGCCGGGCTTGCCGCGCATCAGTTTGACCGATTCGTCTATATTCATTCCAAGTGTTGCTTTGTCATCGATCTTGAGAATGATATCGCCCGCTTTGACACCTGCTTTGTATGCCGGAGTGCCGTCAAGCGGGGCGATGACGGTGAGCGCACCGTCTTTCATCCCTATGGAGATACCCAGCCCGCCGAACTCACCTTTAGTCTGTACTGTCAGATCCTTGTATGCTTTGGTATCCATAAAGGTCGAGTGGGCATCGAGGTTCGCCATCAGGCCTTTGAGTGCTTTGTCTACAAGTGTCGAGGTATTGATATCATCGACATACTGGCTTTCGATCAGATTGAGGATCTGGGTAAACTTGATATAGGCTTCGAGTTTCTCTTTGGCGTTGGAGGATTTGCTGTGGGGCTCTTTTGCGTTTGCGAAGGTACCCATCAGTGCTGCAGCAGCAAAGGCAGAGAGTGCTCCTGCTATGATGATCTTTTTGCTTTTTTGAATCATTATCGTATCTATCTCCGTAATTGGTTTATAATTTTATTGAAAAACCTCTAAGAGGTTGCTTTTTTCACTATAATGTACATAGGTAAACCTTTGTTTAATCCGATGTTTTGCCCAAATGGAACTTAAGTCGCAAACTATTTTCCGAGAATGGCTTATAATGGCACTGTTTTATGGCTATTTTTATCGGTTTTAGTCGATTTTTTAAGTTTATTTTAATTTTTTTGTTAAAAAACTTGACAATGAGTGACTAAAGTTGTATAATACAGTCAGTATAAAGAAAAAGGAGAGAAGTGATGAGCATACTCGAAAAATTGACCAATCAGATGCAGGAGACGATAGAATCCGGTCTCTCATTGGCACTACACAATAAAAACCCGGAAGTGGAGCCTATCCATCTTATCTGGGCACTGCTGACCAACAGCAATTCGGTACTCAATCAGGTACTGAACAAAATGAACGTCGACAAAGTCGCAATTGAATTGGAGGCGAAGAGTCTTGCGGATAAACTGCCGAAAGTCTCTACAGTCACCAAAGAGACGATCAAGATGTCGCAAAACCTTGTCCGTTCTTTACAGAATGCAGAAGGTGTCATGGCGGCAAACGGCGACAAGTATCTCTCAGTGGATACCTGGCTTGTAGCCAATGTCAACGAGCCTTATATCCGTGATACGATCGGCAAATATGTCGACCTCATGGAGTTCAAGAAGACACTCGAATCGATCAGAGGCGGCAAGCCTATTGATTCACAGAGTGCGGATGAGACGCTTGAAGCACTCAGCCAGTATGGTGTAGATCTGAACGAGAAGGCACTCAACGGCGAACTCGATCCGGTTATCGGCCGTGATGAAGAGATCCAGCGTGTGATGCAGATCTTGATCAGAAAGACCAAGAACAACCCGATCCTTATCGGTGAACCCGGTACAGGTAAAACAGCGATCGTAGAGGGTCTTGCACAGCGTATCGTGGACAAAGAGGTGCCGACAAGCCTGCAGAATATGAGAGTGATCTCTCTGGACATGAGCAGACTGATCGCCGGTGCGAAATACAGAGGTGAGTTCGAAGACAGACTCAAGGCGGTCGTAGATGAAGTCAAAGAGGCAGGCAATGTGATCCTCTTTATCGATGAGATCCATACGATCGTAGGTGCCGGTGCGACAGAGGGCGGTATGGATGCGGCAAACATCCTCAAGCCCGCACTTGCACGTGGTGAGCTCCATACGATCGGTGCGACCACACTCAAAGAGTACAGAAAGTACTTTGAAAAGGATCAGGCGCTTCAGAGACGTTTCCAGCCTGTCAAAGTCGATGAGCCCGATATCAATCAGGCACTTCAGATCCTCAGAGGGATCAAAGACAGACTTGAGGCACACCACAATGTCATCATCACTGATGGTGCACTGGTGGCGGCTGCGAAGCTCTCTGACAGATACATTACAGACAGGTATCTGCCGGATAAGGCGATCGACTTGATCGATGAAGCAGCGGCAGAGCTCAAGATGCAGATCGAGAGTGAACCGACTGAACTGAGCAAGATCAAGCGTGAGATCTCGAAGCTTCAGGTTGAAAAAGAGGCCCTCAAGATGGAGGAGACTGAAAAGAACAAGAAGCGTATCGAAGAGATAGAAAAAGAGCTTGCTGATCTCGAAGAGAAACGCAGACAGCTTGAAGAGAAGTTCAGACAGGAAAAAGAGATCTTTGAAAAGATCGCTGAGATCAAGAGTAAGATCGAATCGCTCAAGACTGAAGCAGAGAGAGCGAAGCGTGAAGGTGACTTCAACAAAGCTGCAGAGATCGAATACGGAGAGATCCCGAAACTTCAAGAAGAACTCAAGCAGCTTGAAGCCAAATGGGATCAGATGACCAAAGAGGGTACACTGCTCAAAAACGCGGTGGATGAAGAGATGATCGCAACGATCGTCAGCCGATGGACAGGTATCCCGGTCAACAAGATGCTCCAAAGCGACAAAGAGAAGATCCTCAAGATAGAGGAGATACTCAAGCAGGAGGTCGTCAACCAGGATGATGCGATCAAGGCGATCGCAAGAGCCATCAAGCGTAACAAAGCAGGTCTTGGTGATACCACCAGACCGATCGGAAGCTTCATGTTCCTTGGGCCTACAGGTGTCGGTAAGACACAGGTTGCCAAGACATTGGCGAAGTTCCTCTTTGATACAGAGAAGGCACTGATCCGTATCGATATGAGTGAATATATGGAGAAACACGCGGCGAGCAGACTCGTCGGTGCGCCTCCGGGATATGTCGGGTACGAAGAGGGCGGTCAACTGACCGAGGCGGTCAGAAGAAAGCCGTACTCTGTCATCCTTTTCGATGAGATCGAGAAGGCGCACCCGGATGTGTTCAATACACTGCTTCAGGTACTTGATGACGGTCGTCTGACAGATAACAAAGGGGTGACGGTGGACTTCAAGAACACCATCATCATCCTGACAAGTAACATCGCGTCAGACAAGATCATGGAGTTCAAAGACCCTGAAGACAGACGTGTGGCGGTCATGGATGAACTCAAGAATTATTTCAAGCCTGAGTTCCTTAACCGTCTCGATGAGACTGTGATCTTTAATCCATTGGATAAAGATGCGGTAAGAAAGATCGTTGATATTATGTTCAGAACGATTCAGAAGAAGCTCGAAGAGCGTGATATCGAAGTGATCCTGACCGATGCAGCGAAAGATTATATCGCTGAAGTTGGTTATGACCCGGTCTATGGTGCCAGACCTTTAAAGAGAGCTATAGACCATGTAGTCGAAGATAGACTTGCAGAACTTATCCTTGAGGACAAGGTCAAAGAAGGCAGCAAAGTTGTCTTTGATGTACAAAACGGAGAAGTTGTCGTTAACATCTCCTAATCCCCATCCCCGTCGTTCTGACGGGATGATACCCCTCCAAACATAAATTACCTAATCTTATCAGAACACCTCACAACTACTACACAGTAGGATTGTAAAGTTTCATATATTAGATTGCTGCATCAAGCAATCATAAAGGAAAGACTATGAAACGAACAATCAAAATACCTCTATTGCTTGGTCTGCTAAGTACAGGCTTTCTCTTTAGCGGATGTGTCAGTTACCCTGTGCACAACGGCTACTATTCGCCACCGGTTCGCAGCAGTGTGATCATCGGGGTGTATGACTACCCAAGGTATCTTGATGCACCTTGCTATGTCTATCACAACAGATACTATTATGGCGGACATTACAGAAACGGCTACTATTACTACCGTGGACGTCGCCTACACAGGGGACACTACTACTATCGCGGATATCGCTACCACCATCCAAGATACAGAAGGCATCTCAAGCATGACAGACGTGTATACAAAAAAGAACGACATAGAGAATATCAGCGCTATAACTATGATAGAAAAGGAAGTCATGGCGGACATGAATATCGCCGATAATAAAATACTTGAGATATAGAGGTTAAAATTAGAAGTAATCTTAGGTGCCGATACATGGGCTTGGTGTTCGTTGGTAGTCGGACAACAATGTTTTTTCTAAAAGGAGGAAGAATAAAAAAAATACACTTCGACACCTAAGATGTAAGAGAATTATAGCTAAATAAGATAAAATTAGTCTTAATTAGAAACTTATAACTATAATTTGTTCAAATTATTTATTGAAACCTTATAGATCCATCAGCATACCAGCCAGTTTTCGAGTCTGAAAAGTGCCTCAGTTGCAGGCATAGCTCTCCATCCGGCACTCTCAAGATACATCATCTTGCCGCCGAAATACCCTACTATATACCTCTCTTTATAGATCGGGAAAGTACCCGAGTGTAGCATCACAAAAATATCATCAAAACTTTTTGGCACTTCATAGTAGGCGAAATCGTAGCTGTGCAGTGCGATGATCGCACTTTGAAGCATCTCATTGCGTACCATAGAACTGCTAAGCGTATAATAGGCAGGATAACTGACCGAAGGGTTTTCAATCAGATCACTGATATAGAGTCTCTCTTTTTTCTTCTGATACATACCGGCACTATAGCGCAAACAAAAAGATAGGGGACAAAAAATGTCAAATTGTCATATTGGATGTGCTATACTTACCCAAAAAGAGTCGACTATGGCGTATGATCTAAAGAAAAAACTGGTGATTGCTATCTCTTCGCGTGCCCTTTTTGATCTTGAAGAGGAGAATAGCCTTTTTGAAAAAAAGGGTCTGGAGAAATACTACCGCTATCAAATACACAATGAAAACCGTCTGCTTAAACGCGGTGCTGCATTTGATTTTGTCAAAAATATTTTGCGGATCAACAGACACTTTGATGACAAACTGATCGAAGTGATCATCCTCTCGCGCAACAATGCCGCAACCGGGCTGCGTATCAAAAACTCCATCGACAAATACAAGCTGGATATTGAACGTGCAGGGTGGACAGCGGGTACCCCGATCAGCCGTTATCTCAAAGCCTTTGATGTTGATCTCTTCCTCTCTGCACACGAAGAGGATGTCCAGGAAGCGATCAATGCCGGTATCGCTGCAGCGCGTATCATCCCCAAAAAGTACAAAAAGAAGCACAAGAAGAGAGATGTACATATCGCTTTTGACGGTGATGCAGTGCTCTTTTCGGACGAATCTGAAAAGATCTACAAAAAACAGGGGCTTGAAGCCTTTCTCGCACATGAGAAGAAAAATGCCAAAAACCCGCTGCCAAAAGGGCCTTTTGCCAAACTGCTCAAAGTGATCTCGCGTATACAAAAGGAGTTCCCTATGGAAGAGGCACCGATCAAGACAGCCTTGATCACAGCACGAAACTTCTCGACATTCGAGCGAGTGATTCGTACGTTCGATGCCTGGAATGTCCGCGTGGATGAGGCATTTTTTCTCGGTGGTGTAGAGAAGAAGAGGGTGGTCAAAGCCTTTAATGCAGACATCTTTTTCGATGATCAGGATGTCCACCTCGACGAAACATCCAAAAAGACACCCAGTGCAAAAGTCCCGTATAGGCGTTAAATACTAATAAATATTAAGATCTATTTTCTCAAACTTGCCGTAACAATATATCGAAAACCAAAAACGTCAACGCTTACATCGAAACCATGATCCTCCAGTATACTCTGCAATCTTTCGGGTACAAAAAAGTTGCCGGGTTCTCCGAGGAGCTTTTCTCCTTTGGCGATCAATCCTCCCATCCATGTTGAGGGGTCAAAGTCATAGATAAAAAGTGTGCCTCCATCTTTCAGTACCCGTCTTATCTCACGCAGTGCAAGGTCTATATCTTTAAAATGGTGCATCGCTTCACCGATGAGAACAGCGTCAAATGCAGCGCTCTCAAAAGGGAGTGCTTCCGCCCTGCCAAGGTGGGTTGCAGTCTGCTTGGGGCAGTATTTGAGCATACCTGCTGCCGGATCTACCGCATCAAGCTGCAGATCATCTCTGCATGCCGATGCAAAGCGGCAGAGGATACCTGTACCCGCACCGACATCAAGGATCCTGGCATCAGGAGCAAGCGGCTGCAGTGTTTGGCAAAGCGTCTCTTTGACACGTGCGGGATAGATCATCCCGCCAAAGCTGTGAAATACCCACCCCAAGCGCTCAAACGGTATCATGGAGAATCCTTTTTTTGATATTTTTTCTAATTTATAGTATGATAGGTATAGAAACCGTACTCTATCTATCAAAGGAGTATAGCATGAAAAGATTACTGCATCTCATCGATCGCCAAAAACAGAAGATCCGGCAATTCTCTTTCCCTCTTGTAATGCTCTTTGTCAGTACCACGGCACAGGCATCCTGTGCCAAACTCTCCAAAATAGCCGGTATCCCAAAAACCAAACTCGAAAAGATCGTCGAAAAGCTGGTGAAGATAGAGTCAACCACAGGCAGATATGATGTCAAAAACCATCGCAGCGGTGCCTACGGGCGCTATCAGATCATGCCATCCACCGCAGCCTACTATGCCAAAAAGCTCGGCATCCCTAAGCATCTGTGGAAAAAACCCTACAATCAGGACAAGATCTTCCGTGCGATCATGCGTGACAATATCCAAAGTCTCAAACGCAATGGGCATAAAGTCTCTGCGTTTACGCTCTATGCGACACATCAGCAGGGAGCCGGAGGGTTCAACGCCATTATGAAGGGCAAACCCTTGACCAAAAAACTGGAAAAAAACCTCAGGCAGAATCTGCCGGAGCATCTGAGGAAAGTGAAGCGCTCACAGCTTAGATCGACATGGATCAACTATTGGAAGCGCAAATTGGGATAACTATTGTCCCCGTTTTTGGTAGAATGTTTTTCTGAAGTTCTCAAACTCACCTTTCAAGATTGCTTCACGCATCTGCTTCATTAGATCAAGATAGTAGTAGAGGTTGTGGATCGTCGCAAGACGGAAATAGGTGATCTCCCGTGCACGGAAGAGGTGACGCAGGTAGGCACGTGAATAGGTTTGGCAGACCATACATCCGCACTCCGGATCGACAGGGGATTCGTCGGTGGTATATTCTGCTTTTTTGATATTGACTTTGCCAAAAGAGGTAAAGAGTGTCCCGTTTCTGGCGTTTCGTGTCGGCATCACACAGTCGAACATATCGACACCGCGATAGACATTCTCTACCAGATCCTCGGGAGTGCCCACACCCATCAGATAGCGTGGTTTCTCCTCAGGCATAAAGGGGGTGGTCCACGCTACGGTATCATACATATCCTGATTGTCCTCTCCGACACTGAGTCCCCCAATAGCAAAGCCGTCGAAGTCCATCGCGCAGAGTTCACGGGCGGACTTCTCTCTAAAGGCTTTGTCGGTACCGCCCTGAATGATCGCGAAGATATTTTGATCCACCCCGATACCTTCACGCTGTTTGGCTCTAAAGTAGTCGATACTCTGTTGTGCCCAGCGAGTGGTTCGCTCGATACTCGC
>WFYB01000090.1 GCA_015490315.1 Sulfurovum sp.
GCGGCACACAAAGTGCAGATATCCCCAAAGCCAAATCTATGGGGCTCTTTGTGCTTTATAGTGCACATTCGCTTGAAGATGCACAAAATGCGCAGCATCTCGGTGCAGATATGGTCACGCTTAGTCCCATCTTTGAGAGTCCTGGCAAAGGTAAAGCACTGGGACTGGAGAGGCTACGGGATGTCTGTAGATCCTTGTCTATTCCGGTGATCGCACTGGGTGGCGTGACAGATGAAGCAAAGATAGAGGATGTACGACAGGCAGGTGCCGAGGGCTTCGCCTCTATACGCTATTTTGCCAAGTAGCTGACAAAACGTTATACTACTCTTATGAAGAAGAGATACTATCTGTTTTTATTACTGTTGACAGGTTTGTTTGTAGTGTACAATTTTCGTATCTACAGGATCGATGGTACCAGTATGAATTATCAACTGCTGCAGAATGATATCGTGATCACTTATAGAGGATTTGAGGATATCAAACGGGGTGATCTGTTGGTCATGCGCCATCCGCTTGATCCTAAAAACAGGCTCTACATCAAACGCTGTGTGGCACTTCCCAAAGACAAAGTCTTTGAAAATCATCGTTCATTTTATCTTCAGATTGAGAACAATTCTTCCAAGACAAAGATGCTAGGGCTGAGGTATGACCTCGAGCTTGTGCATACGCCGGAAGGCTATTTTATCAAAGATCCCTATCTCAAGTACTATGGTGTAGTACACAACAGAAGGCTTCGTGTGCCGCATGAGCTTGATCATACACCGATCTCCATAATCCCTCCGGCACACTACTATCTGCTTGGCGATTATCGGGACAACTCTACAGATAGCCGTTTCTTCGGCGCGGTGCCGAGATCATGGATTTATTCCAAAGTGATCTATATTTTCCATCATCCGCTTGACTGGTTGACACTTCTGCAGATCAAAGAGGCAGATGACACACACAGCAGACCACAGGGTGAACGTATCAGGGAGATTTTCAAAGAAAATACGAAGAGATAAGTCCGATCATGCCGCCAAAGACACCGCCCCAGACCACCAACCACTGCAGATGTTCACTAATGAGCTGCTCTACAAGTGCTTTGACCATCTTTGGACTCAGTTCGTCAAGACGTGACTGCACAAGCTGGGCAATGGTCTCTATGAGGTCATTACTGAGTGTAGAGTGGCGCAGATGATGATCGAGCTGTGCTTTGAAGGTCTCGGAGGAGACGATAGAGGTCACGGCTGATTTAAGCTTGCGCTCGAAAGGTTCTCTCAGTCCCTCAAGCGCCTCTTCACCGCCGAACATCTGTATAGCACCGCCAAACTTGGACTCCATGACGCTCTGGGAGAGTGCATCAAATGCCGGTGAGAAGTCAGCCGATACGACCAAAGGGGCGAGATCGATCTTCTGCTCCTCCTTGGCAAAAAAGCTTTGTATCTTCTCTTTAGTAAAGAACTGTGTCATGATCATCTGTGCGATCGCCTTTTTGAACTGCTCAAAGTTGGCTTCGATCACCCCGGAACCGTAAAGAAACGGCACCTTTTCAAAAAGCATATAGATTGCCAGCCAATTGGTCACTGCGCCTGAGAGCGCGAACAGACCGGTATAGAGCAAAGGACGGTGATAAGCAGGAAATAGATAGGATGCCCCAATGAGAAGCATTGCAGCCAGATTGGTTATTGCTGATTTATTCATCTCTTCTCTCCGCAGAATTTTTTGGTGCAGAAATTTTATCTCATTAGAGTTAAATAAGCAAATGGTTATAATATCTTTAATTTTTTCCCAAGGAAACCACTGATGTTTGAAACCGTGATCGGTCTTGAAGTCCATGTCCAGCTCAATACCAAAAGTAAACTCTTTTGTAGTTGTCCTACGTCATTTGCAGCACACCAAAACAGCAATACCTGTCCAACCTGTCTGGCACTGCCTGGAGCACTGCCGGTAGTCAACAAGGAAGCGGCCATCAAAGCGATGCGTTTGGCAAATGCAGTCAATGCGACGATCAACGAAGCAAGCCGTTTTGACCGTAAATCCTACTTCTATCCCGACTCTCCGAGTGCCTACCAGATCACACAGTTTTATGAGCCGATCCTTAGAGACGGGACTCTTACAATAGACTTGGAAGACGGTACACAAAAAGAGATCCATATTACTGAGGCGCATCTTGAAGCCGATGCGGGTAAAAATATGCATGAGGGTGACCACTCCAAAGTCGATCTAAACCGTGCGGGTACACCGCTGCTTGAGATCGTTAGTGCCCCTGATATGCGCAGTGCCGATGAGACAGTGGCGTATCTCAAGAAGCTGCATGCGATGGTACGCTATCTCGATATCAGCGATGCCAATATGCAGGAGGGGTCGTTCCGTTGTGATGTCAATGTCTCTATCCGCCCCAAAGGCGAGGAGCGCTTTGGCACCCGTGTAGAGATCAAAAACCTCAATTCATTCCGTTTTGTAGCACAAGCAATTGCCTATGAAGTACAGCGTCAGGTAGAAGCATATGAAGATGGTATCTATGAGCAGGAGGTCGTGCAAGAGACCAGACTCTTTGATGTCAACAAAGGTGAGACACGTTCGATGCGCGGCAAAGAGGAGGCGGCAGACTACCGCTATTTTCCTGAGCCGGACATCAGACCTCTGGTAGTGACAGAAGCGATGAAAGAGGCAGCACGAGATATTCCGGAACTTCCCGATGAGAAGGTGACACGCTACACAGAAGAACTGGGTATCAAACGTACGGATGCACTGGTGATCACTTCGGACAAAGCGCTGGCAAGCTATTTTGAAGCGATGATAGAGCAGGGGGCTGCAGCCAAAACAGCAGTGACATGGCTCACCTCTGAACTGCTTGGTCGGCTCAACAAAGCCGGATTGAGTATAGAGGAGTCTCCGGTCGACGCCGAGACATTGGGCACACTGCTTTCGAAGATCGCAGACGGCAGTGTCTCGGGCAAAGGTGCCAAAGAGGTGCTTGACTATATGATGGAGAGTGACAACAGGGATGTGGATGCTATCATCGATGAACTGGGACTGGCGCAGGTGAGTGATGACGGGGCGATCCTCTCACTCATCGATGAGATACTCGCTGCCAATCCTGAAAAGGTAGAGGAGTACAAAGCGGGCAAAGAGAAGCTCTTTGGGTTCTTTGTAGGGCAGACGATGAAAGCGAGCAAAGGCAGCGCCAATCCTGCCAAAGTAAACGAACTGCTCAAGCAGAGGCTCTCTTAGCCGATGCTGGGGACTCTCCTGGTTCGTTTCGCATTTGCACTGCAGGGATCGGCTGCCTATCGCCGAACCAAACAGTTTTTTCGTGATATTCTCAACAACCCTGAATGCAGTTACAAAAAATATTTTGATTCTTTGATGATCTTTTTGATCCTTACTTCTGTAGGGATACTGGTCTATGAAGTACGTCATCCTGTGCCTGAATGGATGATCATCTATGATGTCTATGTGGTCTCACTGATCTTTGCAGTCGAGTATCTGCTGCGTCTCTGGGTCTACAGTGATGTGCATACGGAGATCATCCGGGCGTATGAAGAGGCGAAATTTCTTCGTAAGCCCTTTAGACTTTCAGAGGTATTGGCAAAGATCGCCAAAGAGAAGTTCCGGTATATCATCTCACTGCCTGCGATCATCGATTTTTTGGCGATCCTGCCTGCCTATAGACCGCTGAGGATACTGCGTATTTTTGTACTCTTTAGGGTATTTAAGCTGCTGCGCTACACCAAGAGTATCAATCAGTTTGTCGATGTCCTCTCCAACAAACGGTTCGAGCTCTATACACTGCTTTTTTTACTCCTGTTTATTATGGCGACAGCAGGGATCGCGATCTACGTCTTCGAAGAGGACAAGAACCCCAATATCACATCACTTTTTGATGCTTTTTACTGGGCACTTGTGACGATCTCTACAGTCGGTTACGGTGATATCGCGCCGGTGACACCACAGGGCAGGATGATCTCCATCTTGATCATCATCAGTGGGATCGCGATGATCTCGTTTGTGACATCAGTCATTGTCTCTGCCTTTTCCGAAAAGCTGGATGCACTCAAAGAGAACCGGATCATCGAAGAGCTCAATAGAAAAAAAGCTTTTTTGATCATCTGCGGCTATGGACAGATGACCAAGATGTTTTTGCGTCAGGAGCAGAAACTGGGGAGTGACTATGTGATCATAGACAAAGATCCCGATGTGGTGGCACGGGCGATCAAGGATGGATACCAGGCGATCAATGAAGATGCCAGCAGGCATGATGTGCTTGCCAAGTTCAACTACGAGTATGCCAAGATCACAGTGCTGTGTCTGACAGACAGTGATGTGGAGAATATCTATATCGCACTCAATGCCAAAAGCCTCTCTCCCTCTATCAAGGTGATCGCCAGAGCTACAGATGAAGGGATGCAAAAGAAATATGCACTTGCAGGTGTAGATCATACCCTGCTGCCTGCACAGGTGACTGGTATGATGCTGCTTACGGCAATCACCAAGCCTGTCATGTACCGGGGGATGCATGCGATCCTGACGGGACAGCATGTCGCACATATCGATGAGGTCTATGCCTATCGCTGCGTGGGGCTGATAGGCAAACAAGTCTTAGAGATTGATTTTAGAAGTTTCAGACTCCTGTTTATCGGTATTCAGCGTGGAGAGAAGGGGGAGTTTCTCTTTAACCCTCCTGCTGATACAGTAATCTCAGAAGAGGATATTCTTCTGCTCATGGGACTGGAGATCAGTATCAGACACTTCAAAGAGACATTTGGCGGAGGTGAGTTATGAGCAAGAGAGTCTATCTGTTCGGCTATGGGAAGCAGGGACATGCACTCGCTGAAGGTTTGAGGAGAGAAGTCTTTGAAGTGGTGATCATCGAAACAGATCCTCACTATGTCGAGGCGGCAAAAGCAGCAGGTTTTGAAGAGAGCTATCTCATCGATGTCACACAGGACAGCCAGATAGAGGCACTCCATATTACGCCAGATGCGACGATGGTCTGTGTCATGGAGGATGAGCATCTCAATGTCTTTTTGACGCTCTCGTTGCGCGCACTCTATCCCGAAGCGACTATTTTTGCGATCTCCTCCTCGATCCATATGACACAAAAACTCAAAATGGCGGGTGCCAGCCGTGTGATCGATCTCTATCATGTCAGTGCCAACCGTATCCACAACATTCTTACCAAACCGGTTGCGACAAAGCTTCTCGATAGTTTTATCTCCAATGATTCGGATATCTCTTTTCGCGAGATAGCGATACCTGAGGGGTCATGGCTGCATGGTAAGATGGCGGAAGAGGTGGACTTCTCCGCCTATGGTGTATTGCTTCTGGGGCTTGTGGATCTTGAGCTTGGTAACAAATTTATCTTTATTACCAGCGGCGTGGCACATAAGCTTGACAGCGGAGATATCCTCGTCTGTATAGGCTATAATGAAGATCTTGACCGGTTTGAATCTATTATCAAATTGTCAACTGAGCCAAAAAAAATCTGAGATTAGAGTTGCAGGAGAGAGATATGCATATAGCGGTGATAGGAGCAGGGAAGTGGGGACAGGCGCTCAACCATGCTTTTTTACAGAAGAATGAGGTGGTGATCTCTTCAAGGCAGCCCAAAGAGATTGCCAATTTCGTGTCTATGGAAGAGGCATTGGCTTCAGAATATCTGGTCATGGCAATCCCTGCACAGCATGTACGGGGGTGGATGGAAGCACACTTTGTTGATAGAGGGCAGAAGATCCTTGTCGCTGCTAAAGGAATAGAGACTTCAACTGGAGCCTTCCTTAATGAGGTCTATGGAGATTTCGTACCCTCTGAGCGTCTGGCATTTATCTCAGGACCCTCTTTCGCCGCAGAAGTGATGCAGTCACTGCCTACAGCACTGGTGATCAGCTCGACTAATTCGGCGCTTGCACAGAAGTACGCCGATGCTCTCCCTGACTTCATCAAGGGGTATGTCAGCGATGATGTGATCGGTGCAGAGGTTGGAGGTGCCTACAAAAATGTCATCGCCATTGCGGGAGGTGTGTGTGACGGCTTGGGACTTGGCAACAATGCAAGGGCGGCACTGATCTCCCGTGGATTGGTAGAGATGACCCGTTTTGGAGAGGCATTTGGGGCAAAGAGTGAGACATTTCTTTCGCTTGGGGGTGCTGGAGACCTCTTCTTGACTGCAAGCTCGACACTCTCACGAAACTACCGGGTAGGTTTGGGACTTGCTGAGGGTAAAAAGACAGAGACGATTCTTCAGGAGCTTGGAGAGGTTGCCGAAGGGGTACCGACAGCAAGCGCACTCTACAAGATCGCTATGGAAAGAGAGATCTATCTGCCTATCGCCAGAGAGGTATATGCGATGATCAATGAGGGCAAAGATCCGCAGGAGAGCGTACGCGATTTACTCAGTTAAAACGTGACTACTGTATCTTTTCGAGTTCATCATAGGTAAGTGCTTTGACTTTCTCTTCGAGAATATCCAGAACTGCGAGTAGCTCCTCTGAAGAGCGTTTGAGATATTTGAAATGGGCTTTGGCTTTCTCTTTGTCTGCGGGAGTGACATGCTTGCTGTTGAGTGTAAAGATCTTTTGCAGAAGAGAGCGCTTGGAAGGCATAATAAAGAAAATCTTGTAGATATCCATATAGGCATCATGCAGATCATTGTGATGATGCTCGATACGGTTGATCAGGTTGTCGATGCTGGGTACAAGTCTGAGCTTGACACCATCATGGTAAAACCACTGACCAAAAGCACAGGTGGTAGACTCCAGGGGGATAAAATCTTTGTCTACAGGCAGACCGCTTACAAGGTGGTCAGCACGTTTGACCCATCGGATATGGGCGGTTTTTGCATCTTGAATCTGTTGTAGTATTCCTGTTTTTGTCATCATATTTCCCTAACCTTTTGCTCTGTATTATTGGATTGTTTTCAAATTATATCACTTTAAGATTTAATTCAAGTTAAGTTAATCTTATTACCTATTATACCTATAGATATAATATGTATTGAGTGCCGGGTTTGAGGTATTAACCCTATTTTGGATATGATTAAGAAGTGTTTATATGAAGGAGCGATGGTTATAGTGTATCACAGAATTGTCACACTTTTTTTACTGTTCTTTTCTGTTTCTCTTTTCGCTGTCCAAACACCGTCTGCTACGCATATTATCCGTTTTGAGGGAAATACCTATTTTGATACAGATACCTTGGCGGATGTTGCGGGTGCCAAAGGGAAGCGCTTTTTCCAGTTTTGGAAAGATGATACGGTACATATCGATGACCGGCTGATCCCTACACTTGAACCGACATTGCGGAACTTCTATGAGTCAGAAGGTTTCTACCATGCCAAGATCAAGATCAAAGAGGACAATACCACAGTGCTTGTCCATATCGATGCAGGAGATCCTGTACGCATAAGAGAGATCAATATCACCAGTGATTTTGATCTTTCCAAACTTGTTACATTTCAGAAGGGTGAACGCTTCCGAGCCAAAAAGTTTGTTGAAATCAAAGCGGAGATCATTAAAGCGTTGCTTGAACAAGGGTACTGCAGCTATGATCTCGATACCAAAGCCTATGTAGATCTGGATAAAAACATCGCTGATCTTCGCTATAGGCTCAAAAAAGGCGGTATCTGCACATTTGGAGAGACGACGATCAAAGGACTCAAAACGATCGACAAAGATGTTGTGATGTCCCGTGTGAGAGCCAAAAAGGGTGAACGATTCAGCACCAAGAAGATCAAAGCCACCTATACCGATATCTATGCGCTCGAAAGTTTTGACCGGGTAGCGGTCAACTTTGACCGGAAATTTTTCAATGTTGTGCCGATAGATATCAGTGTTGATGAGATAGAACACCCCTATCACTATGAAGTCGGTGCAGGGTACGATACCTATATAGGTGCGCGGGTGCACGGTAAGATCATCAAGAAAAACTTCATGGGGAATGCACAAAAAGCCTCTTTGAGACTTGCATGGTCTCAACGAGAGCAGGTTGCGATCGCTGATTTCTTCAAACCGGCATGGTTCTGGGTGTTTGGGTACGGTATCGACTTCTCCGTAACAGGCGGATACTCCAATCTCGAATATATCGGTTTTAAAGAGGAGAAGAGTTTTGTCAAGGCCGCACTCTCCCATAACGAAGGAAAGGTGGCTTTGAAACTTGGTTTGGCACTGGAAAATATCAAGATCTCTCTTCTGGATGGTACTGTCAATCTTAAACAGGCGATCAATGAGGGGAGTTTTCTGCTCTTCTATCCCTACTTGAACTTTGTCTACGATGCGCGTGATGACAAGCTCAATCCAAGATACGGCTACTATATCGAGACGATACTTGAGTATGCCGTTCCCTATAAAAGCGATGCAACTACTTATACCAAGAGCTATATTGAAACACGGTTGATCCATACCTTTTTTGAGAAACTGACACTTGCCGGGGTAGTCAAAGCAGGTGTTGTCGATGTCAGTTCCAATCAACTGCCCGAATCTAAACTCTTTTTCGCGGGAGGCTCTTTCTCCAACCGGGCATACGGATACAATACGATCGGAGTGATACTCTCACCTACCGTGGATACGATCTATGGTGCTTCATCAATGCTCAATCTCTCTCTCGAGGCAGACTATCCGCTCTGGGGCAATCTATATGGGGCTCTTTTTACAGACAATACGATGCTGACAAATAAGAGTTATGATTTCACAGGTGAGGTGATCACCTCTGCAGGTGTAGGGGTACGCTATATGACACCGATCGGACCGTTCAAACTCGATGTTGGCTTCAATGTACATAAGCCGTCCCAGTACGGTATCTCATTTCAGATAGGACAGTCGTTTTGAAACGCACGTATCAAAGACTCCTTTACTGGCCACTGCTCGCATTGCGCATCGTGATTTTACTTGTGATCTTTCTGACCTTGCTCTCGGGATTGCTGCTTTTTGTGATGAGCAACTCTACCTATGTCACACAGCAGTTTTTTGCTCAGATCGCACCGCAGTATAAGCTGCACTACAAAAAAATAGAGGGTAACCTCTATACCGGTGTGACCCTGGAGGAGGTGCGGTTCGAAGATGCGCCTCTTGCCAAAAAGATTACGCTCAAATACAATCCCAACGCGTTGCTCTACAAAGAGCTTCAGATCACCCGCCTACAGATAAAGGATGCCAATGTCGATACCATTAAGGCCTTCATCGCAACCTTCCAAAATGATACACGAAACAAGAAAGAAGAGGCTACAGAGGATATACCGCGCATTGGTTTAAGTATCAAAGCGAGAGACATCGAGCTCTCAACGCTTCCGTTTGTTGAGCACGGTATTGCAGTGGACAAAGCAGTGATCAAAGCAGAGAGTCTGGGGTTTGATCTGGATGCATACCGTAGTATTAAGGCTGACGGGGTAGAGGGAGAGATCGTGAGCAATCTGGGAAAGATCATTGTATCTGGAGCGCTTCACAACAGGGTCTTGAAACTCAAAGATCTGTCGCTGCTCGATATCGATAGTGAAACGATCCGGAAACTTCTGCAGAAAGATCATATCGGATCACAGAAAAAAGTGCAATCACAAAGTGACACTGAAGTGCTTGCCCCTCCCTTTGATGAGGTGCTCATCGCTCATGGAAGAGCAACACTCAAGCCAACAGACTATCATGAGATCGCCATCAGGCAGATGGCACTGGATGCGAAGCGTTTGGATATTTTACTCAAAGCACCGGTATTGGCAAAATTAGGCACCCTCTCTCTTGACCTTTCTACCGATATTGCAGAAGGGAATTACCAAGGCAGGATAACGGATAACGTACTGATCGGAAAAGTGTTACTCAAGCCTCACAATGCGCTCTACAAAAAGTATGCACTTCCGCTGCGTTCAAACGCGATCGAAAGAATCACAGCGGATATCAATGCAAGCCAAGAGAGGATCACAGCCCTGATCACCACACGTGCGAAACAGCTGCTCAAGGTAAAGCAGGGTGAGTTGAATCTGGATATTGACCGGCTGCACTCCAAACTTATCTATGAGCTATCAAGCGGTGTGTTGAGGGCAGAGAGTGAAGCACGTGTGGATACGCCTTATGCAAAAGCGATCCATATCGACAATGCACTTTACTATGACGGCAATCTTAGCTACAGCGGTGAACTCATAGCCAAAAATATAGAGCAGATCGATCCAAGGCTACGTAGTCTGCTTGAAGCACTGCACCTGCGCTACAAAGGTACATCCAAATCACTGCACACCCGGCTTGAAAGCAAGTATCTTAAGGGGAGGCTTGATTCTGATGATCTTTTGCATGGTACGCTGCATCTGGAGAACAAAAAGGCGATCAAAGTCTCTTCTTTGATATCCCTGCCGGCTGAACTCAACAGCTCGGTGATACACCATCTGCAAGTCGATGCCCCGGTCAATTTCAAAGCCCCCATGCAGACAGCACCGCATATTCTACTCAATTCGGATCTCATTCATGCGGATCTGAGTGGAAGCTATGACAAGGATATGAAGCTGCAGTGGATACTTACTGTACCCAAGAGGGCATTGCTTCGAGCGTACCAGCCTCGTATCAGATGGGAAAACCTAAGTCCTTTGAAAATCGACGGTACGCTGGATGCAAAGCGTGTGCTCTTAAACATAGGCAGCAAGGTGCTAAAGGGAAGTGTGCGTTATGGATTGAAGCAGGGGGGAGTGGATGCGAAGGCAGATATCAACGGTTTGAAGCTCACTGCCAAAGGTAAGCTTCAGGAGAAAGTCACGATCAGTACAAAGATCAGTTCGATAAAAGCTTTTGATCATACGATACAAGGACTATATAGACTGGATACAGCGTTGCCGCCTATAGAAGGGAGTATCTCTATCGATGCTGCAATAACCCGGATGAAAGATGCTGTTTTGACACTCAAATCCCCCAAACTTCTCTATGTGCCTAAGCGAGGTAAAAAACAGCGTATAGATGACATCGCACTACAGATGAGTCTGAAGGACTCCGAACTCACCATCCCATCGTATCGACTGACCTATAACAAACAGAAGTTTTTTGCGACTAAGCCATCCAGAGTTCTCTTCAAAGAGACGCAGATCACGCTGCCTGCATTTTGGGTCAATGATACACTTAAGGTCAGTGGAGCGTATGATCTGAAGAAGCAAGCCGGAGCAGTGGTAGCCAAGGCTGACCGCTTTCATATCAAAGATGCAGTAGCGGATATCTATACAAAGATCAATATTGAAGCGCTATTCAAAGGTATCGATACCACAGTCAAAGGCAAGATTACACTTCTTGGCGGCAGCGTATCCCCGGATGTGCAGGGCAAAAGCTTTGCAACAGACAGTGATATTATTATCCTGCAGGAGATGAAGAAACAAAACCAGAGCAGTTTTATGGAGCACTTGAGTGTGATGCTTCAGGTAGATGCCCAAGTACCGATCGTATTTAAGCAGCCTGATACCTATGTGCGGCTCAAACCCGACTTGACGATCCTGAAAGAGCCGGGCGGAAAACTGTTATATCTTGGTCAGGTAGAGCTTTTAGAGGGAGGATATTACCGTTTTCAGGATAAGAAATTTGTATTGAAAAAGAGTTACGTCTATTTTACCGGAGATGTCAATAAGCCGCTGCTTGATATCAAGGCGACCTATCAGTCACTCAAATATCTCATCACTATCACAGTGACAGGTACGCCTGCTGCACCCAATATCAATTTCAGTTCCTCCCCTTCACTAACCCGGGAGCAGATACTCTCAGTGATTCTCTTTGATTCTGAAGAGGGAGGAGATACCCACAGCGGCGATGAGATGATGCGTATGATGGGAGGTGCGATGGCAAAGGCGGCTCTCTCCGATCTTGGGGTCAAGGTCGATCATCTTGTCTTTGGGGAGAACGGCAGTATAGAGGTGGGGAAGAAACTTACCAAAAAGATCACAGTCATCTATATCAACGGAGATGAGCCGCAGATCAAACTCAAATACAAACATGGCAAGCATACGGAAAGTGTCATAGGTGTAAGTCAAAAATCGGAGTCCTATGACATTATCTATAAGGGAGATTTTTAGAGGTTTTCTCAAGAGAGACGGTTCTTGAAATCCTCATAACCAAACTCCCGCACCACTTTAGCAGTGCCGTCACTGTGTTGGATCGCTATATCGGGCAGTTTGATGCCGTTGAAGGTAGTTGCTTTGACCATCGTATAGTGCATCTGGTCTTCAAAAATAATCTTATCACCTATTTGAAGCGGCGTATCAAAACTGTAGTCTCCCATCACATCCCCGGCAAGGCAGGTATTGCCTGCAAGACGGTAGGTGTAGGGTTTCACTCCTGCTTCGGCAGCTCCTCTGACTTCGGCACGGTAAGGCATGATGATGGTGTCGGGCATGTGGGCTTCTGCTGAGGTATCGAGTATCGCAATATCGATACCGTTGTGGACGATATCGAGTACGGTTGCCTGAAGGTAGCCGGTCTCCCACCCCACTGCTTCACCCGGTTCGAGATAGACTTCGACACCGTATTTTCCCCTGAAAGTTTTGATGAGTGCAATGAGTTTGTCCGTATCGTATCCTTTTTTGGTGATATGGTGTCCACCGCCAAAGTTAACCCACTTCATCTGAGCAAGGTATCTGCCAAACCTCTCTTCGATATGCCCCAGTACATTTTCGAGTGCATCGGCACCCTGTTCGCAGAGTGCATGAAAGTGCAGTCCATCAAGCATCGGCAAAAGGGATTCATCAAAGTTCTTTGCAGTAGTACCAAGTCTGGAGTAGAGCCCGCAGGGGTTGTAGAGTTCGGCAGGAGATTCGGAATATTCGGGATTGATACGTAGACCCAGTGAGAGTGTAGGGTTGTATTCTTTTGCGATGGAGGCAAAGCGTTTGAACTGAGCCGGAGAGTTAAAAACCATATGGTGAGAGAGACGTGCAATCTCTTCTATCTCACTCTCCTTGAAAGCGGGTGCATAGGTATGCACCTCTTTGCCGAATGTTTCTGATGCCAGTTTGGCTTCATGCAGTCCGCTGGCACAGCAGCCGTTGAGATAAGGCTTTGCAAGCCCAAAGCTCTTCCATAGGGCATACCCTTTGAGGGCGAGAAGGATTTTTGCACCGCTTTGATTTCTGATCCTGTCCAAGATCTGGAGGTTATGAAGGAGGCGTTCCTCTTCAAGAACCCAGCAAGGAGAGGGCAAGGTGGGATTGGTTATTATATTCATACTATAGATTATAACAGAGTAGGGGTAAAAAAATGGAGAAGAAAGAACAGTTGACACGCAGACCTCATTTGCGATTCAATGAGAGAGAGATACAGCTTGCTTTGACTATGCTTGAGAAGCTCGAAAGAACGATAGATGTTCTTTATTATCTGATGGAGCGTGAAAATGAGCGCCCTTTTGTGATGGTAATGGTTTCTGCCGAATCATTTGACATGGAAGCGCTGTTGAAGAGCCAGAAGCGGGATACTGACCTGCTTTATGAGATCGACAAAAGTGACAATATATATGTGGTTATCTGCCAGGAGACCAAAGTAGACGGAGGATACCGTTTTGCCCAGCGGCTGATGAAAAATATGTCTCTCGATGATGCTGAGCATATGTACTGTATAGAGCTCGAGGTACGTTCGCCAAAATATGAGATCAAAGAGGTGATCTTCAAGCTGGTGGAAACCTATGTACAGGCAAAGCAGGAGCAGCGTGAAGCGGAGATCATTTTCCGAAGTCTCTATTAAAAGAGAGCTTTAAGGCGCATTTGGATAAAATCCCGTCCAAACTACCTCTACAGAAGGTAAAAAACTATACGGAGACTGGGAATGAAAAGAACATACCAACCACATAATACACCAAGAAAAAGAACACACGGTTTCAGAACAAGAATGAAAACAAAGAACGGTAGAAAAGTGATCGCTGCAAGAAGAGCAAAAGGCAGAAAGAGATTGGCAGTATAAGTGCCGGCGGTACAGAGCTATCAGCAAGATTAAACATTTTACACGGATAAAGACAAGTAAAGAGTTTAACAGGGTATACAATCACCCTACAAAGATCTGGCACACTCCCTACTTCGTACTCTTTTACCAAAAGAATGAGAGCTATACGGTAGGGTTCGTCGCCAGTAAAAAAATTGGTAATGCAGTGCATAGAAATAGAGCAAAGCGTTTACTCAGAGCACACTTTATCGAAAATATAGATTTTCTCAAAGAGGGTTCCTATGTTTTGGTAGCCAAGCCAGCTCTTGGTAATCAGGATTATTCAGAGATCCGACGATCCTATCTTCATGCCCTTAAAAAGTGCACTGCATTCAAACACATTTAATCCATATCACACTATACTATTTTGACTTAAAACAGTATTTATTAAAGGCAGTTACTTTGGAACAACAAGATTTAAACAAACGGCTTCTTCTCGCACTTGCACTCTCCTTTCTGGTCTTTATAGGCTATAGCTATCTTTTCCCGACTCCACAGAAACAGACAGCGCAGCAGACTGCAACGAAACAAAGCCAAACAGCCGCTGCCAAAAGTGCTCCGTCACAGACTCAGGAAGCCACAGGTGCTCCGACAGTACAGAGTGAAGACAGCGCCGCTCCGGTACAGAGCGATATGAAAGCACTTGCAACGATCAAATCAAAAAGATATATCATCACTGTGGACGAGCTGGGACGCATCGCACGTATGGAACTGCTTGAAGCGAAGTACAAGGATGACAAAGGCAACAATCTGCAGATCATCGATCCCACCAAGGTGAAGCCGCTTGAGATTCGTTTTGCTGATCCGAAGATCAACGAAGAAGCATTTCATACGCCATATGTCAACAAGGGTATAAGCGAGGTTGAAGTCTCCAACAGTAATCACACATTGACTTTGGAGCAAAAGCTCAGCGGGTTGACGGTAACCAAGAAGATCACTTTTGAGCCAAACGGTGCTTACAGTGTCGATATCGAGACCTCAAAGCCGGTGAAATACTTCATAACACCGGGATACCGCCCAGTGGCAGACCACTCTATGTATATGTTGGTACGCGGTGTTTTGGTCAAGGGCGCAGATGGTGTCATCACAACCATTGAAGATGGTGATGCCAAAGGTGATGAAACGTTCAAGCAAGCGAAGCTGGTCTCGGCATTTGACAGATATCATGCGACCCTCTTCTATGATTTTGATAAAGGAATGGATGTCAGTATTGTGAAAGTAGGTGAGGGTGACCCACTGGCATTTGTCAGTGCAGAAGGTGCCTCGCATATCAATGCCTATATCGGTCCCAAAGAGTACAAAGTACTTACATCCATTCATCCTGAGCTTGAAGATGCTATAGAGTTTGGATGGTTTACCTTCCTTGCCAAACCTTTCTTCAAGATCTTGCACTGGATCCATGACCATGTGGGCAACTGGGGATGGGCGATAATACTCTTTACTATTCTTGTCAAGCTGGTACTTTTCCCTCTTTCTTATAAGGGTATGATGTCTATGCAGAAGCTCAAAGATCTCGCACCGAAGATGAAGGAGCTTAGAGAGAAGTATAAAGGCGATCCTGCCAAGCTCAATATGAAGATGATGGAGATGTACAAGAAACATGGAGCCAACCCTATGGGGGGATGTCTGCCGATGATCCTTCAGATCCCTGTCTTCTTCGCCCTCTATCGTGTACTGCTCAATGCGGTTGAACTGCAGGGTGCACCGTGGATCTTGTGGATACAGGATCTTTCAAAGATGGATCCCTACTATGTGCTGCCTGTGCTGATGGGAGCATCTATGTGGTTCCAGCAAAAGATCACACCGAGCAACTTTACCGATCCAATGCAGGAGAAGATATTCAAATGGTTCCCTGTGATTATGACGGTATTCTTTGTGACATTCCCTGCCGGACTTGTGCTATACTGGTTGACGAACAATGTACTGACTATTGCACAGCAGTACTATATCAATCACATGTATGATAAGTATAAAAAGCAGGCGGCATTAGCGGCGGATAAAAAGGATAAGTAATGACGAAGGTTGAAGCACCGACGCTTGAGGAGGCCTACACCAAGGCAGCGCAGGCGTTAGAATGTTCTATTTCTGAACTTCAGTATGAAGTTGTGCAACACCCATCCAACGGTATTTTCGGACTCTTTAAAAAACCTGCAGTTATCGTAGCTACCTGTAAGAGCACTCCCTCGAGAACAAGAAAAGCAAAAGCTGAATCAGTAGAGCCCACGATCGAGGAGAGTGCAGCTGAAGAGATCATAGCAAGTGTCAAAGAGGCAACTGTTTCAGAGCCTGTAGTTACGCCTGATCAGGAACAACCTGCAAAGATAGAAGAGGATGCGATCGTCAACAGCTTCTTTGAAGAGGCGGGTGACGATAGCGAAGAGAGTGTGATCTATGATGAACTTGCACTGCTCATAGAGACAGAACTCAAGAACCTTATGGCACTCTCCTGTTTTGATATCGATGTGGTCGAAGTAGATGTCCGTGACAATACGGCATTGATCTTTATCGACGGTGAGGATGCTGCGCTGCTTATAGGCAAAGAGGGATACCGTTACAACGCACTCTCCTATATGCTTTTTAATTGGCTGCATACCAAGTATGAACTCTATATCAAGCTTGAGATCGCAGAATTTTTGACAACACAGCAGGAGATGATCCGAAACTATATCAAGCCTGTTATAGAGAATGTTGAGAAGTTCGGCAAAGGGAAGACGCGCTATCTTGACGGTATATTGGTACAGATCGCACTCGAACAGCTCAGAGAAGCATTCCCTGACAAATATGTTGCAGTCAAAACAGCCAGAGACGGTGGGAAATTTGTTGTGATCAACGATTTCAACAAAAAGAGTCATGGCTGATACCATAGCGGCGATCGCCACGGCACCCGGTGTCGCTTCTATATCCATTATCCGCCTTAGCGGCGAAGCGGCGGTTTCGATTGCTCAGAAGATCTCGAAACGTGAAACGATCACTCCCCGACATGCCCATCTTACCTCTCTTTACAATGCGGACAATGCGCTGATAGATCATGCGATCATGATCTATTTTGCCGCTCCACACAGCTTTACCGGAGAGGAGATCGTAGAGTTCCAATGTCACGGCGGGATGATCGTCGCCCAAGAGATACTCGATACAGCCTTGTCGTACGGCGCAAGACTCGCAACACCGGGTGAGTTCTCCAAGCGGGCATTCCTTAACGGCAAGATCGACCTGAGTGAAGCTGAAGCGATCTCCAAGCTGATCGAAGCCAAGAGTGTAGATGCGGCGAAGATACTGGCACGACAAATGAAAGGGGAGCTCAAGGTATTCGTCGATGAGACACGCGAAGCGCTGTTGCGCTCTCTGGCATACTCTGAAGTGATGATCGACTATGCCGAAGAGGATATCCCTGATGATATTATGCAGAGTATCGTGTCACAGCTCGACAACATCACAGAACAGATAGAGAAGATCGTCGATGCGTCACATCGCAGAAGAGGATTGATCGAGGGGTTCAAAGTCGCAATTATCGGCAAGCCTAATGTCGGCAAAAGCTCTCTGCTCAATGCCCTGCTGAGTTATGAAAGAGCGATCGTGAGTGACATCGCAGGTACGACACGTGATACCATCGAAGAGCAGGTGCGTATAGGGTCACACATCATACGTCTTGTGGACACAGCAGGGATCAGGGAGTCTGATGATACGATAGAGAAGATCGGGATCGAGCGTTCCCTCTCTTCGGTTGAGGATGCCGATGTGATCATCGCACTTTTTGACGGCAGCAGAGCCTTTGATGAAGAGGATGCCAAGATATACTCTATTATCGAGAGTGTAGAGGGGAAGCATGTGATCGCAGCAATCAACAAAACGGACCTTCCTCTGAAGTTTCAAAAAGAGAAGCTGGGGTCATTTGATCCGGTAGAGGTAAGTGCGAAAAAGGGCTTTGTCCGTTTGACAGAGCGTCTTGAAAAACTACTGGATGCAGTGGGTGAAGGTGATGATCTGATGTTGATCTCGGCACGGCAGATCGAAGCGGTCAATCGCGCCAAAGAGGCGATCATGCAGGCAAAAGCACCGTTACAAGAGGGGGCTTTGGAGTTCTTCTCCTACCATTTGCAAGAGGCTGTCAAAGCGATCTCCTCTATCTCAAAACCCTATGACAGCGAAGAGATACTCGACAAAATGTTCGGGGAATTTTGTCTGGGCAAATAGGAGTGGCGGATGAAGTATGAAGATATTGAACTCTATGCATTGATCGGGCTCTTTATCTTTACCGTATGGTTTATTGTCAATACGATCAAGTACTACTATGGTGAAAAACGCAAGATCAGGCATCTGCACCGTTTTGCAAAAGAGGGAGAGGCAGATGCCCAATACACACTTGCCAAACGGTATCAAAAAGGGGATATGGTGAAGAAAAGCTGCCAGAATGCCGCATTTTGGTACCAAAAAGCCGCACTTTCCGGAGATGAAAAAGCCAAAAGCCATCTCCAGACTTTCCTTGAGAAACACCGCAGCGGAAGAGAGAAAGATAAATGTTAATAGTGTATAATGGCAACACTATATTTGTCAGGGGAAAAACACAATGATCAAAAAAGTTTTGCTATTTACTACTCTATTTTCTCTCTTTTTTTTCTTCACAGGCTGTGTACAGAACGAGATTGTACTCACTCCTCAAGAGAATCAGCATGCCAATAACAGCTGGGGGGAGCAGACCAATGTGGATGATGAAGATGTAGATATCTCCGATCTTGATGAGAATCTGACCGAAGACGAGACGATGATCACCGAAGAGACGATGGAAGCAAGAGTTCCGCGCATCCCTTTTCCTGTACAGGAGTATAGACGGCTCGCAACGATCGGGAAAGGTACGATCAAAGGAGCGATATATCTCAAGGATATGTATGGCGAGAGGATCCCAGGAAGCGGTACACGTCTCTATCTCAATCCTGTGACAAGTTACTCGAAACAGTGGTATGAAGAGAGTTATCTCGGTGGTGCCAAGATGGAGAAAGCCGATTCGAGACTCTTTAACTATCTGCGTTTTACCGCTGCGGATAATGAAGGAAACTTCGCCTTTTACGGTGTCCCAAGCGGAAGCTATTATCTGATAGGGACAGTCAAGTGCGGCAGCGAATGCGGCTATGACACTCCCAAAAATATACGTATCGCTACAACAGTGCGTGTCGTGGGAAATCAGGTGGTTCAAAAAGACCTTGTAAAGAGTGTGGAGTAAGAGAGACTCCCACTGTTACCCTTTCGGGTATGCCTCTTCTAATTTGCTGTAGAGCTGTTGAGGCGTGATATCCTCAGATGTCTCCAAGATACGCTGCATCGTGACATTATCCTCTTCACCATTCCAGAGTTTGATGTAAGTTCCCTCTTTGTACCCGTGATCCTGTCTGAACTGGTTGAGGATGTTTTTGCCGATATAGAGTTTGTAGAGGCTCTCAAGATTGAGCCCTGACTGTATGGCAACATCGATAAAAGATGTGACAACCTCTTGGATGGAGGCATCACAAAAGAGTTTTTTGATCAACTCCTCTACCACTTCTATCTGTGCATAGTGGTCTTTTGCTGTGGGTGACACGGGTGCAGTAAACTCCTGAAAGTTCGGTAGTTCTGTGATGGCAGAAGCAAGTGATTCGATCGTTCCAAGATCGTTCAGTTTGTACTCCTGCAGTGCTTGGGACATAATGAAGTGCCAGATATCTACGGCTTCTATTTTGATGTTTTCATAGTCCGGCTCGGCATCGATATTTTTCCAGTGTTTCCACGGGTAGCTCTCTATCAGCTCGGCACACTCGAGATAGGTACAGCGCTTCCAGTCGATCAGTTTGCCGTTTTTGGTGGTGCCGTTCTCCCAGCCCTCACCGTTAGTGGCATCATTGAGTTTTTGTTGGAGTTCGAGCATTTGAAGTATTTTATTCATTCGAATTATCCCTTGGTTTTTTTGCTTGAAGAATAATAACACGAATTGCTATAGTTCTACCAGTGAACAGCACATATTTAGTACTTTTTGAGTAAAATAGTCTCCTTATTTCAGCCTCATAAAGGACACATTTTATGTCACAACCTGTCGAAAATTTAGATGAAGTACTCAAGAGCCACAAGCTCTCCAAAGAGGAGTATGAGGATATTCTGCGTATTCTTGACGGTCGTCATCCCAATATTGTGGAGATCGGTATCTTCTCTGCGATGTGGTCGGAGCACTGCTCCTATAAATCAAGTAAAAAATATCTCAACGGCTTTCCTACCAAGGCGCCGTGGGTCATTCAGGGACCGGGTGAAAATGCCGGAGTCATCGACATCGGTGACGGTATGGCAGCAGTGTTTAAAATGGAGAGCCACAACCACCCAAGCTATATCGAGCCTTTTCAGGGGGCTGCAACGGGTGTAGGCGGTATTTTGCGTGACATCTTCACCATGGGTGCAAGACCGGTTGCCAACCTCAATGCACTGCGCTTTGGCAAGGTAAGAGGCAATGATGAGACAGCCAAATATCAGCGCCACTTGGTACGTGGTGTAGTAGACGGCATCGGAAGCTATGGTAACTGTATGGGGGTACCTACCATCGGGGGTGAAGTGAGCTTCGATGAGAGCTACAACGGTAACATTCTTGTCAATGCCTTCTCTCTGGGGCTTGTCAAAACCGATGAGATCTTCCTTGGTGTCGCCTCAGGAGTAGGCAACCCTGTCATGTATGTCGGCTCCAAGACCGGACGTGACGGACTGGGTGGTGCGGTAATGAGTTCTGACTCCTTTACCGAAGAGTCCAAGTCACTCAGACCAACCGTGCAGGTGGGTGACCCGTTTACTGAAAAACTGCTACTTGAAGCGTGTCTGGAACTCTTTAAGACTGATGCGATTATCGGTATTCAGGATATGGGAGCAGCAGGTTTGACCTCAAGCTCTTTTGAGATGGCGGGTAAGACTGGTGCAGGGCTTCGAATGGATCTTGACAAGGTGCCTGCCCGTGAAGAGGGGATGACCCCGTATGACTTCATGCTCTCCGAGTCTCAAGAGCGTATGCTCATCTGTGCCAAAAAAGGACGTGAGCAGGAGATCATTGATATCTTCGAGAAGTGGGGACTGGATGTTGCTGTTATTGGAGAAGTGACCGATACAGAGCGAATGGAGCTTTTCTGGCATGGAGAGAAGGTGTGTGATATGCCGATAGCTCCGGTGAGTGAAGAGGCACCGGTCTTGGACAGACCTACAAAGAGACCGGAGTATCTTGACGAGGTCAATGCCAAGAGTGTCGATGACTTTGCACCGGTTGAGGATCAGGAAGCGTATGAAAAGCTGCTTGCATCACTTGAAGTGGTGGACAAGGCGTGGGTCTACAACCAGTATGACTCCATGGTACAGACCAATACAACCAAACACCCCGGAAGTCTTGACGCATCTGCCATCCGTGTCAAAGAGAACGGTAAAGCACTGGCAATGAGTTCAGACTGTAACCCGCGCTACTGCTACATCGACCCAAAAGGCGGTGCAGCACTGGCGGTGGTAGAGTCTGGTCGTAATGTGGCAATGACAGGTGCAAGACCGCTTTCGATTACCGACTGTCTAAACTACGGTAACCCGGAAAACCCTGAAGTGATGTGGCAGTTTGCCCAGGGGTGTGAAGGGATCAAAGAGGCGTGCAGTGCGCTAAATACACCTGTCGTCTCTGGAAACGTGTCGCTCTACAATGAAACCAACGGTGTTTCTGTTTTCCCGACACCTGCTATCGCGATGGTGGGACTCAATGAGGATGAGAAGAGAGTACTTCCGTCGTCGTTCCAAGAAGAAGGTAGTCATGTTGTACTCATCGGTGAAACGGACGGTGAGTTTGGCGGATCACTCTATATCAAAGAGCTCTACGGAGAGACTGTGGGTAAGCTGCCTGCGTTTGACTACGAAAAAGAGCTTGCGCTCTGGGAGCTGGTGATCGAAGCCAACAAACAAGGCTTACTCAAAGCAGCCAAAGATGTCAACCTCGGTGGTATTGCCATTGCTCTGAGCAAGATGGCGGCAGTGGGAGACAAAGGTGTGACTGCGGGTATCAAAGTAAAGCAAAGCCGCGATATCTTCGATGAGTCTCAAAGCAGAGCCCTGCTTGAAGTGAGTAAAGAGCATCTTGACGCTGTAGTTGAGATGGCTAAGAAGCTAGGTCTCAAAGCAGATATTATCGGTAAGGTCGGTGGAGAGAGCGTCAAGGTCAATGATGTAGAGTTGCCGTTGGATCGTGTCAAGGATATTTATTTTAATACCTTTGCGAGAACGATTGAACAGGATCTGTAAATGGGGGTTTCTTTTCCACTTTTTTAGAAAAGGTGGAGCCAAAAGCGTTACTTTTGCAATTGTGCGGACGGTGGCTACAGCGCCTTGCTTCGCAAATATGGGCGCTTTCGCACCTGCACAAAGAGTGCAAAAGTAACACAAAAATTTGTTATGAAAAAGTGAGAGAAAATGAGAGCATTATTGAGTGTGAGTGACAAGAGTGGGATTGTTGAGTTTGCTAAGGGGCTGGAGAAGCTGGGTTGGGAAATCATCTCAACAGGCGGTACCTACAAGAAGCTAAGTGAGGCGGAGGTAAAGGTCATTGAGATCGATGAGGTGACGAAGTTTCCTGAGTGTTTTGAAGGGCGTGTGAAGACGCTAAACCCTTATGTGCATGGTGGTATCTTGCACAAGCGTGGTGATGAGGCGCATGTAGCGCAGGCGAAAGAGCTTGGCGTTGAGGGCATTGATCTTGTCTGTGTCAATCTCTATCCGTTCAAAGCGACCATCGAGCGTACAGATGATTTTGATGAGATCATTGAAAACATTGACATCGGTGGTCCAACGATGGTGCGCTCTGCAGCGAAGAACTTCAACGATGTACTTATCGTAACAGATGCGGCAGACTATACTCCTGTGCTTGAAGCGCTTGAAAAGGGTGAGGACAGCTTCGAGTTCAGACGTGATCTGATGATTAAAGCCTTTGAACATACCGCAGCCTATGACAGTATGATCGCCAACTATATGAACAAACGTTTCAATAATGGTTTTGGGGAGTATCAGTTCATTGCAGGTAAAAAAGCGTTCCAGACGCGTTACGGAGAGAACCCGCATCAAGATGGTGCGCTCTATGAGTTTGACGGTTTCTTTAGCGACAACTTCAAACAGCTCAAAGGTGAAGCAAGTTTCAACAACCTGACTGATGTCAACGGTGCACTCAAGATCGCTTCAAGCTTTGGGGATGAGAATGCTGTCTGTATCGTCAAGCACGGCAACCCGTGTGGCTTTGCCATCAAAGATACACTGCTTGAGAGCTATACCGAAGCACTTAAATGTGATCCGGTATCGGCTTTTGGTGGAGTCGTGGCAGTAAACGGTGTGGTAGACAAGTCTTTGGCAGAGAAGATGAACGAGATCTTCCTTGAAGTGATTATGGCAGCAGACTTTACGCCTGACGCACTGGAAGTCTTTGAGAGCAAAAAACGTATCAAACTCTTTGCTCAGGGTGGCAAAAAGCTGGTGATGGCAGGTGACAAGTATGACTTCAAACATGTCGACGGCGGTTTTGTCTTCCAGAACGCTGACTGCATCTGTGACAACGAAGTACACAACGCGCACCTCAAGTCCAAAAAAGAGGCAACTCCGCAGGAGATGAAAGACCTTGAGATCGCATGGAAGGTTGCAGGGCTTACCAAGTCCAACTGTGTCGTTTATGTCAAAGACTCGGCAATGGTTGCTGTGGGTATGGGCATGACGAGTCGTGTTGATGCGGCACAGTGTGCGCTTAAAAAAGCCAAAGAGATGGGACTTGACGTCACCGGTGCAGCAATGGCAAGTGAAGCTTTCTTTCCATTTAGAGACTCTGTCGATGCGGCAGCTGAGGCAGGTGTAAGCGCCATCATCGAACCGGGCGGCTCCATCCGTGACGATGAGGTCATTGAAGCTGCCAATGAGCATGGCATCGCACTTTACTTTACGACTGTAAGACACTTCTTGCACTAAACGCTCACAACTGCTCCACAGTTTCACGATAGCATAGGGAATCTTAACACAAAGGATCCCTATGAAGATCATACCTACTTTCATTGCCATCGGTATGGCATCTGTTGCACTCCTTGCTTCCAAGCCGGTACTTCCGGATATTCTCAATCCCCATAAAGTCACAAAACCTTCACATCATATTTATCACCGCTACGGTCCGACAATACAGATAGGTATCTTGCTTGATACCAGCGGCAGTATGCAGGGCTTGATTGAACAGGCAAAAGACCAACTGTGGATGATCGTCAATGAGGTAGCAAAAGCCAATCGATACCATAGAGATGTACATATCGAAGTGGGACTTTTTGAATATGGTAAATCGTCTATCCCAAGATACAAAGGGTATCTCAGGATGCTTTCACCTCTGACGACAGATCTGGATCGTGTATCAGAGGCACTTTTTAGACTGCGCACCAACGGTGGAGAGGAGTATGCAGGACGTGTGATACTCGAATCAGTCGAACGTTTCAGGTGGTCGCATCATCGTGACGATCTGAAGATATTGATTATTGCAGGCAATGAATCTTTTGCTCAGGGAGATGTCCCCTACCGTGCTGCTATCAGAGAGGCCAGGCGAGAAGGGATCATCGTTAACACGATTTTCTGTGGGAACAGAAGAGAAGGAAGAAGGCTCTACTGGGCAGACGGTGCAAGAGTCGGTGGAGGTAAATACTTCAATATCGATCATAACTACAGACGGGTAGATATCTCTACACCTTATGATGACGAAATCATTGCGTTGGGGAAACAGCTCAACAAGACCTATCTAAGCTATGGTAAAAAGTCGGTACGCAAAGCAAAAACCGTTAATGTATATAAGCAGGATGCCAACAGCAGAGGACTCTCAAAGACCTCTTATGTCGAACGAAACCTTGTTAAATCCAAGAGACAGTACAGGTCTGCATCTTCTGACCTGGTCAGCGCTTATGCCCAAGACAGCAGGATACTTCAGAAGATCTCTTCGGATCGTTTACCCGATCGCCTGCACGGGAAGAGCAGACAAGAGATCAAAAGAATCATAGAAGAGAAAAAAGTCAAACGGGAAAAGTTGCAGAAGAGGATCAGGAAACTTGAGTCAAAAAGGGCTGCATATATTGCCAAAAAAAGCAAAAAAGGAGAGAAAAACCTGGGAGCAGCAATCATAAAAACAATAAAAGAGCAGGCAAAAACCCACGGCTACAGCTTTGAGAAGCAGTGATATTTAAGAAAATTTTAACATTTATAGAAAAATTTTGATATAATGAATATTGAGTTCATTAAGAAGGGAGAGAACGTGCTGCAAAGTGCTGAATAGATTTACATATCTTATGTTTTCTTTCTCTTTTAACTATCTTCTTCATTCCTTCCACAAGAGGAGACAATCGTGAAAAAAATCTTACTGGTCTTCGGCACCCGGCCGGAAGCTATCAAAATGGCTCCTCTGGTATTGGCGATGAAAGCCCACAGTGATACATTGGATGTAAAAGTATGCGTTACTGCACAGCATAGAGAGATGCTTGATCAAGTACTCCACATTTTTGATATCGTTCCTGACTATGATCTTGATATTATGAAACCGGGTCAGGATCTTTATGGTGTTACGAGCAGTATATTGGAGGGTATGAGAGAGATTCTTTCGGAGTCTCAGCCGGATATTGTGTTTGTCCATGGCGATACGACGACAACACTGGCGACTTCTCTGAGCGCGTTTTATCAAAAGATACCGGTGGCACATGTGGAAGCGGGTCTGCGTACAGGTGATCTCTACAGCCCTTGGCCCGAAGAGGCAAACAGGAAACTTACGGGGGTATTGGCAAAATACCATTTTGCACCGACAGAGATGAGCAGAGCAAATCTGATAAAAGAGGGGGTTGGATCCTCACATATTTTTGTGACCGGTAATACTGTCATCGATGCTCTGCTCTGGGTACTGCAAAAAATCGAAAAAACACCACAGTTGAAACAACAGCTTGCAAATAAGATAGGTCAGGCTTATCCGCATTTTGGGAGCGAAAGACCTTATGTCCTGATCACCGGACACAGAAGAGAGAATTTCGGGCAGGGGTTTTTGGATATCTGCAAAGCGATAGCCACTTTGGCAGAAACACATCCGGATGTCGATTTTGTCTATCCTGTGCACCTCAATCCCAATGTACAGAGACCGGTAAACGAACTACTTTCCGCAATCGAAAATATCTATCTTATCCCTCCACTGGATTATGAACCGTTCGTCTATTTGATGAGCAGAGCCTACCTGATACTGACAGACAGCGGAGGTATCCAGGAAGAGGCACCGAGTCTTGGGAAGCCGGTACTCGTCATGAGAGACACAACCGAACGTCCCGAAGCTGTCGAAGCAGGAACAGTAAAACTGGTAGGTACCGATCCTGATACGATCATAAGGGAAGTGGAGAGACTTCTACAGGATGAGGAAGCCTATGCAGAGATGAGCAGGGCACATAACCCTTATGGTGACGGAACATCATGTGATAAAATCATTAAAACAGTATTGGAGGAGAGATAAATGCAAACGAAATCAGTATGTGTCATAGGGTTGGGGTATATTGGTCTGCCGACAGCAGCACTGCTGGCAAACCGCCAGTATCAGGTGCACGGTGTTGATGTCGTACAGAGTACAGTGGAAACAATCAATGAGGGGAAGATACATATCGTTGAGCCTGATCTCGATACCTTTGTGCGCTCTGCAGTCAATTCCGGGAACTTGGTAGCCGATACCAAACCCAAAGCTTCAGATGTATTTATCATAGCGGTGCCTACACCTTTTCATGAAGGGTATGTGCCCAACATCGACTATGTGGTCTCTGCGACAGAAGCGATCGCTCCATATGTAGAAGCGGGAAATATCGTGATTCTTGAATCTACTTCGCCCGTGGGAACGACGGAGAAGATCGCAGAGGTGCTGGAGAGCAACGGTGTGGATATTTCGGGTGTACATATCGCACATTGTCCGGAACGGGTGCTTCCGGGACAGATTATGCGTGAGCTGGTAGAGAATGACCGTATTGTAGGGGGGCTGTATGAAGAAGCCACAGAAGCGGCAGCGGCATTTTACAAGACATTTGTCAGTGGCAAGGTGCTTCTGACGGATGCACGCACAGCAGAGATGGCAAAACTGACAGAGAACAGTTATAGGGATGTCAATATTGCATTTGCCAACGAGCTCTCTATCCTGGCAGAGAAATTTGGTATCGATGTGTGGGAGTTGATCGCTTTGGCAAATCGGCACCCCCGTGTCAATATCCTGCAGCCGGGTGCAGGGGTGGGAGGACACTGTATAGCAGTCGATCCATGGTTTATTGTCCATGCCGGAGGAGAAGATGCCAAAATCATCCGTACGGCAAGAGAGGTCAATACATACAAGACAAAATGGGTGATAGAGAAGATCGAGGATGCGGCAAAAGCATTTGAAGAGCAAGAGGGCAGAAGTGCGAAGGTCGCCTGTATGGGATTGGCATTCAAGCCCAACATCGATGATCTCAGAGAGTCACCGGCACTTTATATTACACGCAGGCTGATCGATGACGGGATAGAGGTATTGCCCGTAGAGCCAAATCTAAACAGATCAGAAGAGTTTGAATTGAGAGATGATGAAACAGCGATCAACGAAGCGGATATTATTGTCTTTCTTGTTGCACATGACGAGTTTAAAGGTATCAGGATCTTTGGCAAAACAGTTTTTGATTTCTGTGGTGTAACGAATCATTAAGAGGCAGGAATGGAAAATACAGGGAAATGGAGAAGGCTATGAAGTATGAAACTGTAAAGAAAGCGTTACTGGAGAAGCCTCGTGTTTGGCTGGTGACCGGTGTTGCCGGATTTATCGGCTCAAACTTGGCAGAGACGCTTTTGCGTCTGGATCAGAAAGTGATCTCTATCGATAACTTTGCAACCGGGCACAGATACAATTTGGAGCATATCAAAGCCTCTGTTTCCAAGGAGCAATGGGATCGCTTTACATTTGTTGAAGGAGACATTTGTGACTATGCATCTTGCCACGCTGTGGTTAAAGATGTGGATGTCGTGTTACATCAGGCAGCTTTGGGTTCGGTGCCGCGTTCGATCGATGATCCTTTGACCTCGAACTGCTCAAATGTTACAGGGTTTCTCAATTTGCTTACCGCCGCAAAAGAGAATGGTGTAAAGCGATTTGTCTATGCCTCTTCCTCATCTGTCTATGGAGACTCTCAAGAACTTCCGAAGGTTGAGGCACGTACAGGGAACCTACTCTCTCCCTATGCCGTTACCAAGTATGTCAATGAGCTTTATGCCGGTGTTTTTCATAAATGTTATGGCATGGAGACGATAGGACTGCGTTATTTCAATGTCTTTGGCAAGAGACAGGATCCAAACGGTGCCTATGCGGCAGTGATGCCAAAATGGATCGCACAGATGCTTAAGGGAGAGGATCTCTTTATCAACGGTGACGGTGAGACAAGCAGGGATTTTACCTATATTGAGAATGTTGTACAGGCAAACATACTTGCAGGAACCACAGAGAACGATGTGGCGTTCGGAGAAGCGTTCAATACAGCGATTGCCGGGAGAGAAACACTGAACAATCTCTATGAAGCGATCGCTTCCGGACTCAAAGAGCAGTTGCCGGAACTTGAGATCAAAGCACCGATCTATCGTGATTTCAGACCTGGGGACATCAGGCACTCCAATGCCAATATCGATAAGATCAAAGAGGTACTTGGCTATGAACCGACCCATACACTTGAAGAGGGATTGAAAGCCTCAATCGCATGGTATATAGAAGATATAAGAGGGAGAGAAAATGGATAAGATAGCAGTGATAGGATTGGGCTATGTGGGCTTGCCTCTGGCGCATGCATTTAGCAGCAAGTACAAAGTGATCGGTTTCGATATTGCGCAGTGGCGTATCGATGAGCTCTCAGAAGGACATGACCGTACACTGGAGCTGAGTGACGATCAAGTGCAAGAGGCGATCGATAACGGTATGGTGTTTACCAACAAGATTGAAGTTATTGAAGATTGTAATATCTATATTGTAACGGTTCCAACACCTATCGACAAGCATAAAAAACCTGATTTGACTCCTTTGATCAAAGCGAGTGAGACGATTGGGAAAGTGTTGAAAAAAGATGATATTGTCATTTATGAATCTACTGTTTATCCAGGCGCGACAGAGGAAGAGTGTGTACCGGTACTTGAACGTGAATCGGGTTTGAAATTTAACGAAGATTTCTATTGTGGTTACTCCCCTGAGCGGATCAATCCGGGAGACAAGGAACATACAGTCACCAAAATCCTCAAAGTTACTTCCGGAAGTACACCCGAGATAGGCAAAAGAGTCGATGCACTCTATGCAAGTATCATTACTGCAGGTACACACTTGGCACCTACAATCAAAGTTGCCGAAGCGGCTAAGGTGATCGAAAATTCTCAAAGAGACATCAATATTGCTTTTGTCAATGAGCTCTCCATGATCTTTAACAGACTGGGCATCGATACCAATGCGGTACTTGAAGCAGCAGGGACAAAATGGAACTTTTTGCCTTTTAAACCGGGACTTGTGGGAGGACACTGCATCGGTGTAGATCCCTATTATCTGACGCACAAGGCACAGGAGGTGGGATACAATCCGGAGATCATCCTTGCCGGACGGAGACTCAATGACAATATGGGGATCTATGTCGCCAATCAGGTGATCAAGCTGATGATCAAAAAGGGGCAGACGATCGAGGGAGCAAAAGTTTTGGTACTGGGTATCACCTTTAAAGAGAATTGCCCGGATATCAGAAACTCACGGGTCATTGATGTGATTCGAGAGCTTCAGGACTTTGGATGTGAGGTGGATGTGAGCGATTACTGGGCAGACAAAGAAGAGGTAAAAAGAGAGTATGGACTCGATATGGTTGAAAACCCGGACTTTTCAGAATACAGTGCGATTGTACTGGCAGTAGCCCATGATAAATACAAAGCACTGGATTTCTCCAAGTCTGGAGAGAGAGTGATCTATGACATCAAATCGACACTCGATGACAGCATAAGTGACGGTAGGCTGTAGGATATGATATGAAATCTAGGATCACTTTTGTTCTTTCTACCCTGACCGGCGGCGGTGCCGAACGGGTTACGTTGAACATCATCAACAATCTGGATAGAGAAAAGTATGAGATCTGTTTGATACTGCTTCAGAACTACGGCGAATATCTGGATCAGATCCCAAAGGATATAGAAGTAGAAATCCTTGATGTAAAAAGAACGCTTTTTTCTTTTGCCAAACTTCGGAAAGTGATCAAAAAGCAAGCCCCTGATATCCTCTATGCAACACTCTTTCACACAGGTATTGCACTCTATCTTTCAACAATAGGCATGAGAGCCAAACCCAAAATTGTTTTGCGTAATGCGACATCTCCCAAGCTTGTGATGCAAAATGGTGACATAGGTCTTCTGTATCGTTTGGCGTTACAGTGGATCTATAATAAAGTCGATATGGTTATTGCTCAGACACCGGAGATGAAAGAGGAGATGGTTGAGTATTTTCACACCGATCCACAACATATTGAAGTCTTTCTTAACCCGCTCGATATTGACAGAATAGAGAGCGCTTTGCATCATATCAGTAACCCCTTTGATGAAAAAAAGACCAATATCGTTGCAGCAGGTCGGATGAGCTATGAAAAAGGGTTTGATATCCTGCTTGATGCATTTGCCAAAGTGATTAGAGAGGAAGAGCATTTCTATTTACATATTATCGGAAAAGATGAGGGTGAGTATCAGCGTTTATTAAAGCAGGTAGCAGCGCTCTCTTTGGAAGAGCATGTCAAAATATGGGGCTTTCAGGACAATCCTTACCGGTTTTTCTATTTTAGTGATCTCTATGTATTGCCGTCAAGACGAGAAGGACTTCCCAATACCGTATTGGAGAACCTCTATATCGGCAAGCCTGTGGTTGCAACGGATTGTGTGCCCTTTATCCATCGACTGATTGATGACGGGAAAAATGGCTATATTGTTGATGTTGAAGATAGAGATGCGCTCGCAAAAGCGATTTTGGCGTATAAACAACTCAGTATGGAATCTCCAGCCTTCATCTTTGCTCCCGGTGATCCAAATACTCTTTTTGCGAAGCTGATTTCTCGGGAAAAGGGTGTAGATGATAGAGAGTAAATATAAAACCCTGTTATTCTTTGTCGTCAATGCGCTTATTTTTCTCAATCTTATTACCTATAACGGTATTGTCAAGTTGACTCCGTTTCCTGCTTATGTCGTGGATCTGATGCTCTTTATGCTTTTCGGGGCACTCTATATAAAAAAAAGACTCCCCTTCCCGTGGAAAAATAAAATATTTTTCTGGCTTATCTACTATTTTGTCATAAATTTGATATATTTTGTTTTCTCAGACGCAGGTCCGGATGAATTTCAATACCTGAAAGTGATCATATTTTATATATTTTTTATTGTCTATACATCACTTTTTTTCAATCTTGATGATGAAGAGCTGACATTGACAAGAAAGACACTCCTTGTGATAGGGGTGATAGCAACGATTACACTGGTTATAGACTATATAGATCCCGGATTTTTTTTCAAATCGTTTATCAGAACACTGAGCTATTATGAACCTGGCAGGGCGGCGGCTACCTATATGAATGCCAATATCGCCGGTGGAGCCATGGTGCTTTTTTTGATATTTACAATCGATCTGATTCCCAGAAAGTGGCGTTTTCTATATATTTTTATCCTGTTTATAGGCTTGTTTGCCACCATGTCCAGATCGAATATTATGATCTTTCTTCTTGTTCTGGTGATCATGTTTTTCCAAAAGAAACTCGACAGTAAACATTTGAGTGTTTTTTTTATAGCGTTTATTATGTTTTTTACATGGCTTTCAAACGGAGGATTGGAATATCTGGGAGAGAAGTTTGAGTTCAAGGTTACGGAAAATATGATCAACCGTGTCAATTTCTTTACAGAGAATAAAAAAGCGGATACAAGTGATATGCAAGAGCGTAAGATGATACTCAAAGCGGCACTGGAAATGTTTGAAAATAAACCTATATTTGGTAATGGTTTTGCATCAACACGCTTGTGGAACTATCGAGTGGCTCCACATAACACATTTGCGGTACACTGGGCAGAATTTGGATTTTTTGGAATGTTGATCATTCCTCTGCTTCTATATCTTTCCTCCTATGACATCTTTAAATATGGTACACGAAGACAAAAGCAGATGGCGATACTTGTGATCATCTTTTTTACCTTTTCATGCTTCTTTTCCCATAATATGCTTGAACAGCAATTGGATGTGGCAGCTTTGGTTATGCTCTCCGTGATGGGGTATAAAAGCAAAATCAGATATCGCAAAGAGCACAAGGTACCGGCATGATCAAACGAACTCTGCGCCTTTTGAACAATAGTCAGTATAAAAAGCTTATCAGCAACTTTTCCTACCTCACGGTGATCAATATCGTCAACAGGATACTGCCTTTGATTGTAGTCCCATACATTGTCCGTACGATCGGTGTGGAGAAGTTTGGTGTTGTTACTTTTGCATGGGCCTTTGCTTCGTATGGTATATTGATTACCAAATATTCATTTGAACTGACAGCTGTGAAACATATCTCTTTACATAAGCGTAATGTTGAAGAGCTCAGCAGATACTTATGGACAGTACTCTCGACACGTTTCGTATTAACCGTTTTGGTCTTTATTGTCTATGTTGTTCTTGTATTCTCTGTTGAGAAGTTCTATGCTGAACGGGAAGTAATGCTCTATACTTTTATTGCAGTTTTGGCAGATGCGATGATGCCCATCTATTTTTTTAGGGGCATAGAGGAGATGAAATATATAGCGATATTTTCTATTTTCAGCAAGCTTTTGTACGCTGCAGGGGTATTTGTCTTTGTGCATGCTCCGGAAGACTATGTCTACATTCCTTTGCTCAACGGTATCTCACTTTTTACTGTAGGTATTTATGTACTTTACTATATTCATAAAAAATATACCTTGAGACTGATAAGACCGAAAATAACTGAAATGTACTTGTTGCTCAAAGAGGGTAAAGATATTTTCTGGTCAAATATGAGTGTCTCATTTTATACGACGATAAACCCTGTCTTGCTTGGACTTTTTGGAAGTTATAGTGCCGTGGGTATCTATTCGCTTGCGGAAGCCATCTATAATGCCTACAGTTCGATCATTAAAAGCTATACGGTGGTTGTCTATCCGCACCTTGCACAATATATCGATGATCTGCAGCAGCTCTACAGGCAGGCACGTAAATTTTTCAGAGCCTACGTGATGATTCTTGTTGCCGCTTCGGCGCTGCTCTATTTGATGTCAGACTTTATTATTACGCTCTTGTATGGTTCCGGGCATGATACCTCGATAGAGATATTGAAAATTTTGGCAATTGCCACACTGCTCGAACCTCTGGGAGGGTTTTTTACCGCCTCTTTGGCACTCAAGTCGCAATACCGTGTGATCCGAAGCATTACCTTTAGAACGATGCTGGTGAACCTCCTGCTGATCATACCCGCGATCTATCTTTATGGTGCAAAGGGATTGGCATATCTGTTTTTATTGCTTTCTATACTGCAGGTCTATTTGAATCTAAGCAAAAATCATGAAATTTTACGCAACAGCAGCAAAACGAGGAGGGCAGAATAGTGGTGAAAATATCCAAATGGTTTGACGGTTATCAGGCACCGGCAGTATTGATGATCGATGATCTGAGTGACGGCTATATTGATATCCATAAAGAGCCTTATAAGAATGACTGGGGCTATCTTTGTGATACAGAAGAGTCGGCATATACTTTTTTGCAGAGGGAGTTGCTCGTACACTATCCTGATATTAAGATCACTTTTTTTGTCCCCTATGCACGACATAATGTCATTAATGAAACAAGAGACAATTACAAAAAATATGCTGTAGGGGAGAGAGAAGCTTTTACAGATTTTTTGAAACGTTTGCTAAAGCAGGGGCATGAAATAGCACATCACGGATCCAATCACGGTAGATATATCGACCCGGAGAAGATCGATACAGCAAACAACTTCATACATGAGTGGCAGCTTTTTGAGAGTGTGGAAGAGGGGGTCGCCGTGACACTGAAAGGCAAAAAAGTGTTTAGAGAGATCGTTGGTACAGAGGTCACAGGTGGTAAATATTGCGGCTATCTGCAACGCTCGAATTCAGCGGATATTATTGATGCCTGCGGTTTTGAATACTGGTGTATCGATGCAAAACTTGATCCCAAAGAGAGCGATACCTATCTCTTCGGCAAAAACAATGTGATTGCATTTCCTACCAACTTTAACGGCAATGCATTTGTCCGCCTCAAATACAAAACAGGGAGGGAAAAAAGAGACAATCTCAAGCGTTTTACACGCTTCCTTCAGCCACTGTATAACATCACCCAATACCATAAGCTTGAAACACTTTACAAACTTGGCAACATTATCAGTATTCAGGAACATATCTCTCCGGCAACATCTTCAGGCAGTATACAGGCATCCAATATCGTTTCAGATATGGAAAGTCTGCAAAAAATATTTGCCTATCTCTCAAAAAAATCTATCTGGTACGCTACCTGTGGAGAGATTGCAAGATATATTTATGTGAGGGATCAGTGCCGTATAGAGCATCGCAAGAATGAAATCGTGATTATATTTGATAACCCAAAACGGCTGGATAACACTAAAGTGACGGTGGAATCAGAAAAAGCATTTGTATTGGAAGATAGCGATGGGAGACGTCATGATTCCCAAAAGGGAGACGGGAAATACTTCCTATCGTTATCTGTGCATGAAGGTGAAAACAGGTATCTCTTACTTGAGGGAGCCGAAGCATGAAAATGATGTTCGTGATTCACTCACTGGGGCAAATGGGTGGTGCAGAGAAGGTATTGGTCATGCTTGCAAACCATTTTACTTCTTCGGGACATAGTGTCTCTATCTTGGTACTTTCAGATCAGCAATCTATTTTCGATCTTCATCATGATATCAACGTAATCTCCTACAATCCATCAGGTGGGAGAAAAAGCAGAATCGGAGGTATGCTCGGACAGATAAAGTTTATATACAGCGCTTTGGTTCTGGAAAAACCCGATATCGTGATAGCATTTATTGCCGCAAGCAATATTTTGACCACCATCGCGGCGAAACTGGCAAAAAGACCGGTGATTATCTCAGAACATACCAATTATGAGCGTGCGCTGACAGATACGAGAGGTTCTTTGTCTGCCAAAATATGGAGAATGTTACGAAGGGTTATTTACCCTTGGGCCGACCATTTGATGATATTGACAGAACAGGATAGAGACAAATATCCATATGTGCGAGCTTTGAGTGTTCAGCCCAATCCTTTGGTTCTTTCACAGAAATATGCTTCTCTTCAGCGTGAGAAAATCGTTCTCGGTGTCGGTAGACTCTCTCATGTCAAAGGTTTTGATATGCTGATCGATGCTTTTGTGAAGGTAGAGGCTTCTGATTGGCGTTTGGTCATTACAGGAGAGGGGGATGAGAGAGAGGTATTGGAATCAAAAATACGAGAATATGGGCTTGAAGACCGTGTAGTGTTGACAGGCTTTGTACAAGATATGGAGCACTACTATAAACGGGCATCGATCTATGTGCTTTCATCACGGGCAGAAGGTTTCCCCGGAGGACTTTGTGAAGCGATGGGATACGGATGTGCCGTTGTCGCTTTTGATTGTCCTACAGGACCGGCGGAGATCATCAGAAATGATATTGACGGTATTTTGGTTGAGGCTGAAAATGTAGATGCGCTTAGGGAGCAGATAGCATTATTGATCCAAGATGAAGAGAAAAGAAAGCTGCTTGGAGAGAATGCCAAAGAGATCAGTGAAAGACTTGATATCAAAACTATTGCAGCACAGTGGGAAGAGATCATGACAAAGGTTATACAACAACATGAGGAAGAGATATGAGTCAAAGAGTATATTATCTCGATGGAATGAGGGGATTGCTGATCCTCTCTATTGTTCTGATCCATACCCTTCAGGTATACAACCCTGATCGGACATGGTTGATATACAGTGATACAGGGATCTCATGGGCACCCTACCTGATAGAGTTGCTTATGCTTTTTACTTTGCCCTCTTTTTTTATGATGTCAGGTTATCTTGCTGCGATGAGTATCGGGAAACAGGGCGCAGCCTATTTTTTAGAATCCCGGCTGAAACGCATTGTTGTACCGATTATAAGTGCTGCAGTGATCTTAAATTCGCTTCAGACATACCTGTTGGTCAAAAACGGCTGGATGCATTTTGCGTTATTGGTTTATTTAAAAGAAGGCAAATGGATCTCCCATCTATGGTTCCTGATAGATTTGGCGGTCTTTTTTTCCATGATCTATATAGCTGTGAAGTATTTTTCAAGGTACTTACAGCGCTTTGACCATGTACTGCAAAAATATATTGTAAGAACCAATATCTACCTTGTGCTTACGATGATTGCAGGACTGACAGTTGTTTTTCTGGCGCTTTTTAGTCTTTTTGCACCCTATCTGAACAACCCAATACTCAATATCCGCTCTTTGGCGTTTTATCTGCCGTTCTTTCTCTTTGGGATTTTGATGTACAGATACAGGTCGCTGTATGAAAAGATGCTTGGATTGTCTCTTTTCTCTCTTATACTTGTGACGTTTTTTTCATATTCCAGCGCTTTATACTTTGCCGGATATGAAGGGAAAGCCTATCGGTTTTTATACTATTTTTTCGATACTGTCGCACATCTGTTCGCGTCAGTGCTCTGTTTTGTGCTCTTCTATCGCTTTATGAACCGGCCTACACAATGGATGCGTATCTTATCAGATGCCTCTTATACGATTTACCTTTTTCATCACCTTTTTGTGATCGCTATTGGGCTGCTGTTTATAAAGTTCGGAATAGACGGGTATCTCGCTTTGCCTCTACTCTTCTTGAGTGCAGCGGGATTAAGTCTGCTTGTTCATCGGAGGCTGATCAGTCAAATACCCTGGCTGGCTTTTCTGTTCAATGGAAAAAAACGCGTAGAACAAAAAGAACGTAGAGATGCATAAAATACGTTATAATGAAGTAGAGTAGGAATCAAAAAGGGGAAAAGAATGGATTATGACAGTATAATTCATCGCTATCAGGCAAATTACTACAAATTGCCCCGAAGCGTCAAACTTTTTTTGGGTACCCTGTATGGGAGTATACCCTTGGAGTTGAGATTTGGCAAAGCATATACGCTGCATAAAAAACTTCTCGAGAAGTTCAATGAAGGCAGCAGCGAGTATCAGCTTGATTATCAGTACAATAAAACATTGGAGACACTCCAGTTCGCTTCAGAGCACATCCCTTATTACCAGAAACTTTTTAGGGAACACGGTTTTAAGGTAGATGATTTCAAAGATTTCTCTGATCTTCAACGCATCCCCACTTTGACCAAAAAGATCATTCAGGAAAATATCGACAGCCTTTATACAGATGTGATAGACAAGCCTGTACCTTACTACACAGGCGGCAGCAGCGGAGAGCCTATGAAGATGTATGCACCGCTTTCAATTTCACGTGCCAAAGAGAAAGCCTATATGAACTACACATTCGCACAGGCGGGACACCGCTACAGAGAAAGGGCAGTTTCTCTCTCTGCACGGGGCAGTGCCGATGAGGAAGAGGGGATTTTCTGGGAATACCAGAAAATAGACAACTATCTGCTTGTATCAGTGAATCATTTGCACACTGCGTGTATCGGGAAAATAGTCGATGCAATCAAAGAGTGGAAACCAAAGACCTTTTACGGATATCCCAGTGCCATCTCTATGTTTATACGTGCATGTAAATCCATAGGGGTAGAGAAGATGGAGGGGATCTCCGGTGTCGTACTCACTTCCGAATCAGTTTCATGGGAAGATGTGGATAGTTTTAAAAATTTTTTCAAGGCAACAGTCATCTCGCATTACGGGCATACAGAAAGAGTCGTTTCATCCTGGCGTAAAGATAGAGAAGATTATCGTTTTTTCAACTCTTACGGTCTTGTCACACACCATCAAGGTGAGATAATCGGTACCTCTTTTGATAATTTTGTGATGCCTTATATCAATTATGCGACACAGGACTATTTGGGAGATACGGCATACTATCCCGGAACAGATATTGTAAGGAGTGCCGGTAGTATTCAGGGTCGAAAGCAGGAGTCTATAGTCACGAAAGAGAAGAAGGTGATACCGATACTGAGCATTGGTGCCGGGCACTTCTCCTCTTACGATCATATACAAAAAGCGCAGTTCTATCAAGATACTCCGGGTCAAGTGCTCTTACGTATCGTTACAGACAATCCCAGATCGATAGATGCTGCCAATATGATCGATGAGATGCAAAAGCGCGTAGAGAACAAAATTGATTTTAGTATTGAATTTGTGGATCACATAGAGGATACATCACGCAGGAAACGTATCTTGTGCGTGCAAAAATTGGATCTTGACAGATATCAAATGGAGTGACTTTGTCGCCGTATTATCATCTAAGGAATGGGTTTATATACTAGAGTAGAGTTTAGGGAGATGTAAGATGACTACAAATAGCAATGTCAACAGACAAACAGAAACAAAAAAGATGCTGATTCTCGGCCCTCGCCAGAACATATATGATCAGAAAAAAACAGGAGGGGTGACAATCCTTTTTGAGCTTTTTCTTGAGGAACTCAGGCAACGCAATATCTCTTTTGATGTTATCGATACATTGGTTGACAACAATGGTGGTAAAGTACAAGCACTTATGGGCACCTATGTGCGAATTTTGAAGAAGTTCCGTCATGTTGAGCATATCTCTCTCCAGGCATCCCAAAATGTACTGCTTTATGTGGCACCGCTGGCAGTGATACTGGGTAAACTTTTTGGCAAGCAAATCTCAGTGAGGGTCTTTGCAGGCGGTATGAATAACAAATATGAACAAAGTTTCTTGTTTAAGATGGTCTCAGGATTTGTACTGAGAAATGTAGATGCTGTCTTTTTTGAGACCAAATATCTCGTGGAGTATTTCCGGCGTTATAACCCTCATACATATTGGCTGCCCAATGTTCGAAAACGGGAGAATAGAGAGGGAAGTTCCGATAGCTTTCAGCGTCGTTTTGTCTATATTGGTACGATCAATGAAGAGAAGGGGATCGATCTGCTGTGTGATATAGCCAAAAAGCTCCCTGAGGATGTGACACTTGATCTTTACGGGCCTATCATAGAGGAGAAATACAGTAATGACTATTTTCATGCAAGAGGTGTCAACTATAAAGGGGCGCTCAGACCCGATGAGGTACTTGATGTGATGTCTACCTATGATGTGCTGGTGCTGCCCTCCTACCGTGAGGGGTATCCCGGTGTGATCATAGAGGCATTTATGTTGGGGCTGCCGGTGATTGCTACAAAACTAGACGGGATAATGGAGATGGTAGAGGATGGATATAACGGGCTGCTGATCGATATCGGGAGCGAAGAGCAGCTCTATGAGGCAATCCTCTCTATAGATGCAGAACGATATAGCTCTATGCATGAACATGCCCGTGCATCATTTGAACCTTATGACAGTCATGCGCGGACAGCATTTTTTTTGGAAAAGATAGGCTATGATGTATCCTGATATTCCTCTTTATTATCATACCTTGAAGTATCTCAAGCTGCGACAGGTCGCCTACAGGCTCTACTATCTGATACGTAATAAACTTGGCGCTGTAAACTATACGATCCTGAAACGGAGTGATCAAAGAGAGCAACCGATCGTCCCGTTGTTGTGCCCGGGGGCACCGACATTGACTTCCTGTTATGAGGAAGACGTGTTTACCTTTCTCAACCTGTCATATCGGTTTGATGATCGGATAGATTGGAATTTCTCAGAGTATGGCAAGTTGTGGACATACAACTTGACCTACTTTGATTATCTCCAGCAGGAGAGTATGACAAAAGCCAAAGGTATGGCACTGATTTATGATTTTATCAAACAGAGTGAAGATATCAGGGACGGGATGATGCCTTTTCCTATTTCGCTTAGAACGGTCAACTGGATACGTTTTCTTTCCAGATATCAGATCGCTGACCCTGTGGTCAATCGATCGCTTTATAGTCAATATCAAAAACTTATGGAGAATCTCGAGTATCACATTATGGGAAATCATCTGCTTGAGAACGGGTTTTCTCTTCTCTTCGGTGCCTATTTTTTTCGGGACGAAAAGCTCTATAGCAAGGCAAAAGAGATCCTCGAAGCAGAACTTGACGAACAGATTCTCTCAGACGGAGCGCATTTTGAGCTTACCCCGATGTATCACCTGATCATGTTGCAGCGGGTACTGGACAGCATCAATCTGATCACTAACAATTTGTGGAAGACAGATACGCTGTTGGATATGCTGAGAGAGAAAGCATCCAAGATGACAGGCTGGATCGTTGCAATGCAGTTCAAGAACGGTCAGCTTCCCCGGGTGAACGATACTGCAGAAGGCATCGCACTTGCGCCGGAGAGACTTCTCTCTTATGCAAAAATTATGGGTATCTCTGTTGCCGAGGTTGCATTGGGGGAGAGTGGCTACCGTAAGAGAACCAATGATCGCTATGAGTGTCTCCTTGATGTAGGCAATATCGGTCCGGATTATATCCCGGGACATGCGCACAGTGATACTTTCAGTTTTGAGCTTTATGTAGATGGCAAACCGGTGATTGTGGATACCGGGATTTCTACTTATGAAAACAATGCCAAGCGACACTATGAACGCTCGACAGCAGCACATAACACAGTAGAGATCAACGGAAAGGATCAGAGCCGTGTTTGGGGAGCCTTTCGTGTGGCTCAGCGTGCACAAATCGTGTCACTTACAGAGGATAGCAATGTTCTTAGTGCGACACATGACGGATACAGTGACCAGGGGATTTTGCATACCAGAAAGTGGGAGTTTGATTCGGGTAGCATCAAGATAGTAGATAGTATCACCGGGGGTGAATTGTCAAGTGCGGTCAGCTATCTTCACTTTCATCCGGGTATAGCTGTAAGGATTGAGGGAGATAGTGTGGTCACTCCGTCACTACGGATCAGATACCAAGGTGCAGAGGTCTTGGAGTTGGGAGAGTACGAATATGCCGAGGCTTTCAACCAATGCCGCAAAGCACCGGTGATCAGCGCAAAGATCGGTAGAGAATCCACCATGGAGGTAGAGATCATATGAAACTTTTATTTTTGACAGACAATTTTCCGCCAGAGAGCAATGCGCCTGCAAGTAGAACCTATGAGCATTGCAAAGAGTGGGTCAAGGAGGGGATAGATGTGACAGTGATCACCTGTGCTCCCAATTTCCCCTACGGCAAGACCTACGAAGGGTACAAAAACAAGCTCTATCAAACAGAGGAGATAGATGGCATTAAAGTGATACGGGTCTGGAGCTACATGACAGAGAATAAAGGGGTGGTCAAACGTATTCTTGACTATATGAGTTATGCCATCAGTGCTTTTTTTGCCGGACTGTTTGTCAAAACAGATCTGATCGTTGCGACATCACCTCAGCTCTTCACTACACTGGGGGGATGCGCTTTAGCCAAGGTCAGACGTAAGCCTTGGATTTTTGAACTGCGTGATCTATGGCCTGAGGGGATCAAAGATCATGGCGCAATCAAAAAACGCTATTTGCTTGATTTTCTAACCAAAATGGAGCTGTGCCTTTATCGTCAGGCGACGCATGTCGTCACGGTTACAGAGGGACTCAAAGAGAATCTCTCAAGCAGAGGGATTGATCCTGACAAGATTGATATCGTGACCAATGGTGCCAATATGGAGCTTTTTAGCCCGATTCCAAAGGATGAGGCACTTATGAAGTCTTTGGGACTTGAAGGGAAGTTTGTTGTCGGCTATATCGGCACACACGGTATGGCACATGGGCTGGAGTTTATTGTTGAGAGTATCAAAGATCTTGATGATGAGAAGATACACTTTCTTTTTGTAGGTACAGGTGCCAAGAAAGAGGCGGTTGTGGCTTTGGTAGAAAAGCTGGGGCTTACCAATGTCACCTTCCTCGATCCCGTGCCAAAGAGTGAAGTAAAGCGCTATATCTCGGTGATAGATGTGGCACTGGTACCGCTGACCAAAACAAAGATCCATGCCTCTTTGATCCCTTCGAAGATCTTTGAATCTGCCGCTATGCGAAAGCCGATGCTTTTGGGAGTAGAGGGGGAAGCCAGAAGGATCGTAGAGGGACACCATGCAGGGATAGCGTTTGAGCCTGAAAACAAAGAGGAGTTCCTTAGTGCTTTGAAGCAGATCTCAAAAGGAGGAGAGGCATACAGTGAGCTTCAGAAGGGCTGCGATGCGCTTGCTGAAGCCTTTGACAGGAAGCATCTTGCTGCTAAGATGCTAAAGGTACTGCAAAAAACAAAGGAGAAGTATCATGAGTAACAAACCTATTAAAGTCCTGCTTTTGGATGGACACACGGTACAGGTATTGCCTATCGCCAAATCACTGCGTAAACATGGGCACCATGTAACC
>WFYB01000091.1 GCA_015490315.1 Sulfurovum sp.
AAGCGGATCGATCTTGTAAAAATCCTGCATCAGTGCAAAGATCTTGGCAAAGCGTTTGTCCTCTATATCCATCGCCAGCTTAACCAGTCGGCCAAGCCCGCCGTCACGCTCAACCTCTTCGAGAAACAGTATCTCCAGCTTCTCTTCACTCTCCTCTTTAGTCACAAAATCCGGCTCCAACCCAAGCTCCAGTGATGCAGAGCGCAAAATAGAGACGAAGAAGCTGTCCAGCGTCACAATATGGGCATGCGAAGAGAGAAAGCGTCGCAGCACGTCCGGCTGTCTATGCAGCAGCTCGTCACGCGCCATCCCTGTCTGTTCCGATATCGCCGACAAGAACGCCTCATTGGCATCAAGGTTGCGAAGCGAATCGATCACACGCTGACGCATTTCAGCCGCCGCTTTGTTGGTAAAGGTCGCTGCGAGGATAGAAGAAGCAGACTCTCCCATAAAAAGCAGCGAGATATACCGTACTGAGAGCGCAAAGGTTTTGCCTGAGCCTGCCGCAGCGGAAAGTGCTAAAAAGGGTTGGAAGGACATGCGCAATCTTTTTTTGTTTAATCATAACAGATTTTCACTCATACTCTCGAACAATAACAGTGTTGGTTTACCTTCCGGCGTTATAATGCGGCTTAAATTTATGATACGCACCTCTCATACGCTTGAGATGTTCTTATCTTACATCAAACAAACCCGGGGCAACTGTACAAAAACTATGGCTGCGCCGGACTTTAAAGGATGCTTTATGTTAAAACACTTGATACTCTGGCCTTTGGCTGCTTTTGCGCTCCTGCAGCTAATACAGATCAAAATCCCGGATGCACCGGCAAAGATCGATCCCGCCAAAGAGATCAAAGCGCCTGCCGATATCAAAGCACTGCTTAAGCGCTCATGCTACGACTGCCACTCCTACCGTACTGATATCCCATGGTATGGACATATCGCTCCCTTCTCGTTTGAAGTGAAGAGCCATATCAAAGAGGGGCGACTTGCAGTCAATTTCCAGGAGTGGGGCAACTATGACGAGGAGAAAAAGCAGCGTGTCTACCACGGTATCGTCAAGACGATTGATTGGCGTATGCCGCTGCCGATGTATCTCGATGCCCATCCAGAAGCCAAACTCACTGACAAAGAGCGTGCCAAGATCAAAGCATGGGCGAAAAGCCATATCAAAGAGCAGGAGTAATAAAGAGGCTTACAGATACTCCCCGCGCTTGCACATCAGTCTGAACTCACAGTAGGTACAACGGCTCAGATCTTCGCATTGTGTTGCCTCAAACCCCTCCAGCCTTCGCAGTGCTCCTGCGTGTTCATCGAGCAGTGCGAGCCTCTCTTCAAGATCTCGCACCTCATGCATCGCTCCGTTTTCGAGTATCTTGCAGTATGCCAGTGAGAGGTTTGGGTATGCCCTCTCCAGCATACGATAGTAGATCGGCATCTGAAAATCGGTGATCTTCTCGGGATCAAATTTTTTGGGCTCTTTGGGGAGGTTGCCGCTTTTGTAGTCGATCACCAGTGTATCGGTGGTGTTTTGATCTATTCTGTCAATTCTGCCGCCAAAAGAGAGCCCCCCTATATCACAGAGTCCCTCCTTTTCCCGGGCTGCCACACGCCACCCTGCCGCAAAGTGTGCTGCCTGTGCGCGGGCGTATCCTTTGAGCTTTTCACGGTAGAGCATCTTGCGGTATCGGCTCCTGGCATCATCACCCGGCAGCAGTCTCTGCAGCAGAGCATCTATCTGTGTCATGATCGCTTCAGCATCCTCATAGCGGTCATGCTCCAGATGCAGCAGTTCGAGAAGTTTGTGCAGCAGAGTACCTTCGTTGAGCTCCTCCTCCTGCTTTTGCTTGATTCTACGGATATAACGGTAGTAGAATTTGCGCTTGCACTCCAGAAAGGTCTTGAGTCTCGATGCTGACCACTGCATCCTGCCTGCATCAAAGTCGGTGACAACAGGATCACTCTCTTCAAGGGGCAGACGTGTGAGAGGATAGAGCAAGGAGAGATCAGCATCGGCATCCGAGATCTCACCAAGCCCGAGCTCATAGATGAACTTGGAGGGGAGTTTCTCATCGGCTGCACTGTAGAGGATCATCGCCTCTTTTGCCCCTTCGAGCAGGCGTTTGTAGTACTGCTTTTGCAGGGCTTCACGGTCACTGCGTGTCGGCAGGGAGGCAAACTGTCGCACCGAAGAGTTGAGGAACTGGTCTTTGGCGGAACTTGCCGGTACGATCCCTTCGTTGAAATCGACGATCACCACACCATCAAAAGCCACTCCCCTTGTCTCAAGCACCCCAAGTACCGTGACCTTGCCGCCCCGGACATCATCGCGGCTGATCTTCGAGAGGGACTTGAGCCAAAGAAAGAGCCACTCCTTCAAAGGCAGCTGCTGCCCTTTGAAAAGTGTCAAAAAGTAGTGATATTGCGCTTCGACATCACTGTTGTATGCTTTGCTCTCTTTGTCTATACCCAATAGAGAGAGTGTAGCAATCACCTCAAAGAAGCGTGCCGCGTCCAACTTCTGACTTGGTGAGAGCTGCGCGATCAACGCTTTGTTAAGACCATACTTCTCCAAAAGCATCTCTGCCTCCGGGTCATAACGCTGCCAATAACGGTAGAGTACCTCCAGTGACTTGTAGTGAAAGTGCTCGCTGTAGTCATACCCCATCGCGAAGTTGAGGTTGTTAAGGTGGTCAAAGAGCATAAAGTGCTCTTTGAATGACTCATCCGGGAGTACCAAAGCGATCTTTTCGGGGTCGATACCCTTTTGTACCATCTCTTCGATCGCCTCGAGTGCCAATGCCACCTGCTCGATACGCTCTTTGGCTGCGATCACTTTGGCATCTATTGTTGTCGTGGCGGGCTGGGCATGCAGGATCTTTTTGCTGCCCAGATCGAAAGTGACATCGGCATCCTCAGGAAGTGCACATCCCAGTGCGGCGAAGCGCTCCTGCATCTTCTGGTTGAACGGACTGGTCTGGTAATGTATCACCACAGTCGTAAGCTCTGCTATCTGCTCAAGCAGACCAAGCTCAAAACGGCTCAGATATCCCTCCAAAAAGATCTCGATACGGGTGTAGTTTCCGATAAAGCCTTCATTGAGCCTATATGCTTCAGGAAGGAACGCTCTGTCTGTCAAGCCCCGTGCCGCAAGTTGCATACGGTAACGCTCAAGCAGTCGTTCAAGGATATCGAGGTGAGCATCAAACTCCGCATAGGCATCTGCCTGACGCAAGCTCTCGAAACTCACCCCTTCGGCAGCAAGCTCTTCATAAAACTTGAAAAGTGCATCCGACCTGCCAAAGAACCGCACCAGATCTCTCTGCATCTTCAACGCCTCAAAGATCTCAGAAGAGGCAGCTTCTCTGAGCAGCAGTGTGCGCTGCAGCGGATCGACCATCACTGCATCTTCAAGCAGCACTGCACGACTCTCAAACTCATCCATACGCATCAGTGTAGGCAAAAATCCTTCATGCTCTCTATAGTGTTGGCCAAGCGTTCTGAGTGCCCGTGAAGTTGGATAGATATGCAGTGTGTTCATAAAGAAGAGTATAGCAGTGAATCGTTGAGAGTTTGATGCACCCGAAGGCACATCCCACTTTTATTTGAGGTATGCAGGGATCTTCGAGTAGCCCACTTTCTCTTTGTCCGCTTCCACTCTAAGCTGCAGTGTATAGCGTCCGGGTTTGGTGATGACGACATCCTTGACGGTGTACACGCCATCTTTGCCGGATATATCCGTAATCATCTGGTCATCTACACGCGTATGCGGTCTGGTCAGTTCGAAGGTGACATTGGCATCACGCAGCGGTGTGCCGTCACGACTCTGGATCAGATAGCTGAAACTGTTCTTGCCTTTATGGAGCTTGACAGGATTAGGCTGCGGTCTATTGGAGTTGACATTGTCAGTCATGACCATCGTCTCAGCCCCGGTCAGCTTGATCGTATACGCTTTGTCAAATGCCTGCTTTTTTTTGAAAATATCATTGTAGTGGATATCAGCCTGCTGATACTTCATCATATAGTCATTGGACTCCTGTACCGGCATCGAGGTGGCGGACTTGACTGTCCAGTACCCCAGTGTGATCCCAAGCATCAAAAAGCCCAGGATCATATGCGGCCAATAGGTTTTTTTACTCTTTTTCTCTTCCATTCTCTGTCCTTGCTCTTATCCTCGTATATAGCGGTCTCAAAATAAATATCCACAAAAGGATCAACGAACCTGTATAGATGATCACCTTCAACACAGTCACCATAGGCTTCATCTCATTAGGGATAGTCTTTGTCAGTTTGACACCTTTACTTGCTGCGATCTGATCCGCCAGCTCAGAGTATGCCTGTACCACACCTATATTGACCTTGTCCTCAAACTTGTTGCTGTCTTTCATCGCTACGATGTCCACACCTGCATCAACCACATCACTTCGGTCATACATCTCTCTCATATCTTTGGAAGAGGGGATAATCCCTATACGTCCGCGTTCACCTGACTTCTCAGTGATGGTCGCAAAAGGTGCGAAGACCAGCACAACATATGGCTTGCTCATACTTCCTTCATACTTCTTGGAGTATGTCACCAAATTAAATCTTTCCGGGAAATGTTCATTGGTCGCTATCACATAGGCATGTACCCCTGTTTTTGCTTCGAGCTCATCCCCCATCTCATTGATGAGTTTTGACGCTTGCAGTTTCAAGAGGTCATTACGTAAGATATGATCTGCGTGGAGTAGTAGTGGAAGTATGAAAGCAAGCAAGGTTGCCCTTACTATTGCTTTCTTCATCATCAGCCCGAGTAAAAGAGTTTACCGGAAAGTGAAAGATAGACAGCTGCTACTGCCGAGAATGCCAAACATGCAAACAGAACTTTATCCATATACTTTATCATTTTGTCTCCTTCACTTCATTGAATCGAACATTGTATTTCATATTTTCAGGTGAATTTGCCTTCAAGTGGTTGATATCTCTTACCACACTTGGGTCATAAGGACGCACCTGAGAGTTTCTCTGTGTCGCGATCGCCATCAGCATCAGTGTTACAAGGATTATAAGCAATCCTGCAACAGAGATGATAAATCCAAATAATCCGTGGAAGCCAAAGAGACTTCTGTTTGTATTTTCTGCCATGCTATCTCCTTAGTTTGCCAGTGACTGGATATATGTAGCCAGTGCTTTCTCTTGTACCGGTGTAAATCTGCCTTTAAACGCAGGCATTGTACCGATGATACCTTTTTTACCGTGCTCAAGTACATGCTGTACCAGTGGCAGGTCATACGTAGTAAGGTTTGGTGCCATTCCGTTGTTACCCTTGCCGTCTGCACCGTGACATGATGCACATACAGCGAACTCTGCCGGAGGTGTACCTTTGGCGCCATTTGCGATCCACTCAGCCACTTTTTCAGCCGCTTCGCCACTCGCCATACCCGGAGGCATCGCACCCATAGGGTACCCCAGCTGATTTTGACCGTTTTTGATCACTGCAAGTACCTGCGCTTTGGTCATACGCTTGGTGAAGTCCTGCGCTTTACCGGAGAGACCGTCACCTGTGTTACCGTGACATGGTGCACACTGTACCAGAAAGATAGATTCACCCATCTGCTGCAGTGTCTCTTTGTCTGCGTTTTTATGTACCTCTTCAAACTTCTTCTGATAAGCTTTAACCTCTTCGTTGTATTCACCGATCTGAGAGTATGACCATACCGGATATCCGATCAGTCCGTACCACATAGACCAGAGAAAGACTGCAAGGAATGTATATGCCCATCCGGAAGGAAGTTCATTTTTGTACTCGCCGATACCGTCCCAGTTGTCCTCTGAAAGTTCACCTGAAGCCGTATCTGTCTTCATCTGACCGATATATTTAAATGCAACTGCCGCTGTCAATGTTGCAATAGCAATAGCACCCCCGATTGTAATTGCATTGACACTGTCATGGATAACGTCAATGTTCATTTTGGTGACTACAACGATCGTTGCGATGATCAAAATCGCTGCAAACCCCAATGCCTTTATCTGAATTGAATTCATTTTTTATTCTCCTCCTTATATCTCTGAGACGCCGGTTTATCTTCTACGGGTGTACTGTCGATCTCATCATCGATCGCAATGTTGCCGTATTTCTCATAATCACGCTCACCTTTTTTTTCGCTTCTGTAGAGGTATATGATATACCCATACAGCATTACCACCAAAAATACGGTCATAAAGAAACTGGCATAACCCTGTAGTTCTCTAATGTCCATATCTGCTCATTACTTCAAGCTATTGAGATAAGCGATCAGTGCTACGATCTCAGGGACTTTACCCTCATCGATCTGCTTCATCAGCTCTTCTTTGCTCATACCTTCAGTACCCTTCATATCTGCAACGATCTTTTTTGCATCTTCAAGTACTTTCGGCTTATGCTTCTCCCAAGCATCTTTGCCCTTTTTAAACTCAGGACCATACGGTGTATGGAAGGCGTTTTTGACTGTCACCGCTTCTGCATAGGCAGTTTCGATGTCAGCTGTATTTTTCCACATATGTCTATAGGCAGGCATGATAGAGCCAGGTACGATCGCCGGCGGATTCCACATGTGGTTCTCATGCCAGTCAGTCGTTCTGTAGCGACCTACACGGTGAAGATCCGGACCGGTTCTCTTTGATCCCCAGAGGAACGGTCTGTCATACGCATACTCACCGGAGAGTGAATACTCACCGTAACGATCTGTTTCCGCTTTGAACGGACGGATCAGCTGAGAGTGACACGCGATACAGTTGTCTTTCATATAAACCTCTTTACCAGCAAGCTGCAGTACCGTACGAGGCTTCAGATCCGCTATCGGTCTTGCCGCCTCGGCAAAATTTGGCACAATCTCTATAAGACCCGCGAATGAGATAACCAAAGCTACACCCGATACAAAAAAGAACGGATTTTTTTCTAACCAATGAAACATTACCCTACCCCCTTATGCCATAGGTGTTCTGAACTGAGGCTCGCTCTCGAGCTTGCGACCTGCAGTTGCTGTTTTGTAGATATTATAGGCGAACATGATGAAACCTGTCACATACAATACACCTGCGAGTGCTCTGATCGCATAATAAGGGTGAAGGACTTCAACCGTATCGATAAAGCTGTACATCAGGTTACCATACTCATCAACCGCTCTCCACATCATACCCTGTGTAATACCTGCGATCCACATAGAGGTAAAGTAGAGCACAACCGCTGTCGTCTGGATCCAGAACTGTGCTTCGACCAATTTCTTGGAGTAGAGCTCTCTTTTGAACATACGCGGTGCCATATGCATGATACCCGCCATGATCATGAAGGCAACCCAACCAAGTACACCGTCATGTACGTGACCCGGAATCCAGTCAGTGAAGTGCGCGATCGCATTGACCGATTTGACTGCCTGAATTGGTCCTTCGATAGTAGAGAGCATATAGAATGTAGATGCCAATACCATGAATTTGATCAGTGGGTTCTCAGTCAGCTGGTTCCACTCACCTTTCATCGTAAGGAGCATGTTGATTGCTGATCCCCATGAAGGCAGGATCAGTACAACCGAGAATGCCGATCCCATAGTCTGCATCCAGTCAGGTACAGTAGACCAAAGAAGGTGGTGAGAACCTGCCCAGAGATAGACAAACATCAATCCCCAGAAAGAGAGGAGTGACAGCTTGTAAGAGTAGACAGACTGTCCAGACTCTTTTGGAAGGAAGTAGTAACTCATCGCAATGATAGGTACAGTAAAGGCAAATGCAA
>WFYB01000092.1 GCA_015490315.1 Sulfurovum sp.
GAGGCGCTGCTACGCGCAGGGCGCTTTGACAGACGTATCCATATCTCGCTGCCTGACCTTGAAGATCGCATCAAGACCCTTGAGCTCTATCTTGCCAAGAAGCCGCACCGTGTCGATATCGAACAGGTGGCGCGTATGACTGTCGGCTTCAACTCCGCAGCGCTCGATACACTCACCAATGAAGCGGCGATCCATGCGATGAGAGAGGGTAGAAGAGAGATAGAGACTTCGGACTTTGAAGCGGTCAAAGAGAAGGTGCTTCTGGGCAAGCGGAAGATCCTAAGTTTTACCGATGAGGAGCGTCAGATACAGGCACTCTACCAGGGTGCCAAAGCGGTCATCGCTACCTGGCTCGATGTGGAGTTTGAAAAGATCGGTATCGTCAATACACGCTTTTTGACCCAGGAGCATGAGATACTCTCCAAATCCCAGCTGCTTAACCGTATCAAGACCTATCTTGCCGGTAGTATCGCAACCAAGCTGCACTACAATGAGCAGTTTACCAATGCCAGCAGTGACATCATACAGGCAAAAGAGCTTGTGCGCAAAGTGATCTATGAGTATGCGATGAGTGACAACTTCATCATCACACCCCAACAGGAAGAAGAGCTTCTGCGTGAGTCTGTCTCAGAGGTCAACACACTTCTTCAGACACTAGACAAAGCGCTCAAAGAGATCTCTGCATATCTTCTGGAAAATGAAAATATCACCCAGGAGGAGTGCCGGGATATTTTGAGGGGTATCTTTTAGCCGATGCGATATTTCAACGGGTTTTCCCTCCGTGGTGAGGAGCAGCTTTTCGAAGAGATACTTCCGGGTACAGAGACGACGGTAGCGGGATTTAGCTATGGTGCACAGCAGGCTTTGGAGTATGCGCTGCAAAGTTCTCACCGTATCGACAGACTCATTCTGATCTCGCCGGCTTTTTTCCAAAACCAAAAGGAGAGCTTCATTCGTGCACAGTTGCGTTATTTTGAGAGTGACAAAGATGCCTACATCCAGACCTTTCTACACAATGTTGCCTATCCCTCCGATCGTGATCTGACCCCCTATCTGCATCCGGGTACCAAAGAGAGCCTTGAGGCACTGCTGACCTACCGATGGAAAGCGGAGGATCTGCACACCCTTCAACAAAAAGGGATACAAATTGAAGTCTTTTTAGGTGGTGAGGATCGTATCATCGATGCCGAAGCTGCCTATGCTTTCTTCTCCGAACTTACCACAACCTATCTCATCAAAAAGGCGGGACATCTCCTTGCAAGCTGAAACACACCCTTCAAAAACCAACATCGTCATCACCGGATGCTCTTCAGGCATCGGTCTTGAGAGTGCCAAATACCTCAAGGATAAGTTCATTACTGTATACCCTACGGCGCGAAAAGCTGAGGATGTGGAGATGCTCCGATCACTCGGTTTTGAGCATGCGATGCAGCTCGATGTCACCAAGCCCGAAGAGATCGCTGCTGTGATAGAAGCAGTCTTGGCAAAAGAGGGGAAGATCGATGCATGGTTCAACAATGCCGGCTATGGACAGGCAGGAGCACTGGAGGATATAGGTACCGATGTACTCAGAGAACAGTTCGAGACCAATGTTTTTGGGCTTCACGAGTGTACCAGGCAGATCATCCCTGTGATGCTTGCACAAGGCTACGGCAAGATCATCCAGCACTCCTCGGTACTGGGGCTTGTCTCTCTCTTTGGCAGAGGCGCCTACAATGCGAGCAAATACGCCATCGAGGGACTCAGCGATACACTGCGGCTCGAACTCGAGGGTACCGGTATCTCCGTCTCACTTCTCAATACAGGGCCGATCACCAGCCGTTTTAGAGAGACAGCGATGCGAAAACTCCGGGAAAATGTCGATATCGAACAGTCACGATTCAAAGAGGAGTATCTCTCCAAACTGCAGGGAGGAGGGAAGAAAGTCCCATTCAATGAAGAGGCGGAGTCCGTTGCCCGCGTGGTGCACCGCATCCTCCTTTCACCCAAACCAAAACCCAGATACTATATCACCAAAGCAACCTATCTTTTGGGATATCTCAAAAGGATACTGAGTACTTCCATGCTTGACAAAGTACTGATGAAGATCGGTTAGAACTGATTAAAAGTTGTGGTAAGGTAAAAAGGCATTGTGATATTTCTACCTTTTGCTTTGGCTTGATACATATAGTCATCTGCCTGTCTGATCAACTCATCAATTGAGCCTGCATCTTTCATCTGTGCCACTCCAAGACTTAGACTTACTTTGACCTCCTCACCCTGATGGTAAAAGAGAAATTGAAGTACATTTTGACGGATCTTCTCTGCAACACGATATGCCTCCCGTTGACTTGCATCCGGCAGCACGATCAAAAACTCTTCACCGCCCCAGCGTGCAGCCATATCGCTTCGCCGTATCGTCTGCTTAATAATATCTGCTATCTCAACAAGTACCTGATCACCTACCAGATGACCATGACGGTCATTGATCTCTTTAAAGAAATCTATATCACATAAAATAATACTAAAATTCCTTTTCGTGCCTGTTGCTTCTTTAAAAAGCTTTTCAAGCTGATACTGAATCCCTCGCCTATTCTGAAGTTTAGTGAGCTGATCCTCTTCAGCCATCGTCGAGAGTTTTTCAGTCAAAACATGCATCTCCCGGAAAAGCTTTTGTGTCGAATAGGCATAGGCTAATGTCAGAGATGATACAAGAAAAAAGACCAAAATAACTCTGATCTTAAAATCAAATGAGTAATGGACAGAGAAGTGCAGGATACTCTCCGGAAGAAAAAGGATCAAGGCAGTCATCAAGGTAAAACCTAATAGTACAATCAATCCTTTTTTCAGTCCATAGAGGAAAAGAGCAACTGCAGGTATCACATAAATCCATAGTGGACCGGTATTATCTATCCCTCCTGTTGCAACAAGATAGAGCATTAAGCCTAAGATAGGGTAGAGGATGAGGTGAGAAGCAAGTGAATATTTAATCCTGTTTTTATAAAGTAAATAGAAATTAACTGTAGAGAGCAGCGTAAGCATCATCAAAATTGCAGAGAGGAAATATTCCCCTCTCAAATAATCAACAATACTCATTGGTAACGCAAAAGAGATTGTCAAAATAGAAATAGCTTTGATAATATATGCCTGTCTTACAAGTTCAGGATTTTGTATTTTTTTTGAATGAGATTTAATCTCTTTGCTTTTATCTTTTTGTTGCATTGACATTCTCCCCAGAATCGTTCTTAATTATAGTTGTCTTAGCTTAAATATCGTATATAACTAACGCATAATTGGATATAATCTCTCCTAAATTAGCGTGAAAAGAGGAGAAGTAGATGGATAAGATCAA
>WFYB01000093.1 GCA_015490315.1 Sulfurovum sp.
GTAACGCACAAGATACCGACGATCTTCTCGTTGCCGTATCGACATTTTATCATCGAAAGCAAGGGTGTCTATGAAGTTCATTAAAAACCACTTGATGTTCATACTACCGCTGATGGCGATTTTGCTCGGTATCGAGTTCTATCTGGTCTTTGAGCGTACGACAGGTACCTATGAGCAGGGACTCAAGGAGGACTACTCGATGCTGGTCGTGACACAAAAGCCGGTCAAGCTCGAAAAGCTCAAAGCACTCAATGCACATATCAGCACCCTGCGTCCTATCAAAAGAGAGCAGATCGTCTCCAAGGTCGCCAAAGGGGTGGGTAAACAGGGCAGCAAAGAGATACTCAAATCACTCCCTTATTTCTATGATGTCGGGCTCGATTCCTATCTGGATACCAAGGCTCTCGGGCAGATAAAAAAGGATCTCGAGAGAGACAAAAATATCAAAAAGGTAGAAACCTTCGGAAGCAGCTACGGCAACAGCTACAGGCTCTTTCGCTTTGTCAAGCTGATCCTCAATATCTTTATCGTCTTTATGGGAGTAGTGAGTCTGCTGCTGATCATCAAACAGATGGAGATATGGAAATATGAACACAGACAGCGTATGCAGGTGATGGAGATCTTCGGTGCACCGCTTATGCTGCGTTCGGGTGTACTCTTCAAGATCGCTATCGCAGATGCGATCCTCGCGACACTGCTTACAGCAGGCGTATTTTTCTATGTGAAGCTGATATGGGCACCCAAAAGCGGTATAGATATCATCGTCAATAACCAGGAGAAGCTCTTTTTGATGAGTGATATGGGTATACTGCTCGGTGCTGCGATCTTGATCGTAACAATCGCAGTCTACAGTGTGGTCTTCAGTGCAAGGGGAGTGGAAGAGTGAGAAGCGCTCTCTTTTTGCTCTTTGCCGCAGTGGTCTTTTCGCATGCTGCCTCCACGACTGCCAAGATCAAACACTCCAAAAAAGATCTGAGTGCAACGGTCTCACAGAAAAAGCAGGCAAGCCGCCAGCTCAGTAAGATCGCCAGCGATATCAAAAAGGCAGAAAAAGATATCGCCTATCTTGAGAAGAAGATCGCAGAACTCGGACGCAATCAGGAGAAGAACGAAGAGAAGCTTACCGGACTCAAAGAGGAGCTGAAGCGGTCGAACAAAGCCTACAAAGAGATTAGTCAAGAGCTCGAGCGGAAACAGAAGCGGTTCCTCTCACTACTCTCTGAACAGTTCTCTATCGTCTATGCGCTTCAGCAGTTCAAGACACCTACCAAAGAGTCTATACTCTCCTACGAGGTCTATGAAGCGTATAAAAAATACAATGCCAAGACGCTCGCAGCGATGAAAAAGGAGATCGAAACGCTGAAGAAGAGACAGGAGAACAAACGCTACCTGCAGCGCAAGACACAAAAAGAGATCAAGCGTATCGTGTCCCAGAAAGAGGAGTATGCGAAGAAAAAACTGGCAAAGAAAAAACTGCTTGAGAAGCTGGCAAAGGATGAAGAGCGATACACTGCCAAACTGGAGAAACTCGAAGACAAGCAGAATGATCTGCGTGCAACATTGGCAAAGCTCAATATCCTCCATACCAAAGAGGTCGAAGAGGAGAAGCGCCGTGCTGCAGCGCGCAAAGAGGCGATGCGACTGGAGAAAGAGCGTAAACGCAAGATCAGACTTGCCAAAGCCAAAGCCAGAGAGAAGGCACGCAAAGCCAAAGAAGCACTCAGGCGCGCCAAAAACGAAGCCGAACGTGCAAAAGCACGCAAGGCGGTCAGAGAGGCACAAAAAGAGGCGAAGGTGGTCTACAAGGAGAGTGACAAGGTGCGCCAGATCAACTCATCCTACAAAAAACCGAGCATCGCTGCCTACAGAGGAGGCAAAACCATTCCTCCAATCGACGGGGCAAGGGTAGTCAAGCGTTTCGGTACCTATATCGATCCGATCTATAAAATAAAAATATTTAACGAATCTGTAACACTGCAGGCACCTGCTCCCAATGCCAAGGTCAAAAACGTCCTTAACGGCAAAGTAGTCTTTGCCGGGCAGACCAGTATGCTGGGCAAAGTCGTCGTAATCGCCCATGCGAACAAGCTGCATACCGTCTATGCGGGACTCTCCAAGATCGCACCGACAGTTAAAGTAGGCAGCAAACTGCGCAAAGGCTATGTAGTAGGGAAAGTCACACGCAAACTGCTCTTCCAGGCGACTAAGAACTCCAAACATATCGACCCGCTTAAACTGATACGGATATAGATGATGGCACTGTCTGGGTATAAGGAGCGTATCAAGCAGTTCTTTATGCCGAGAGAGTGTTTTGGGCATGAAGAGTGGATACTCAAACATCAGATATTTACCCTGCTTGTGATCTCCTTTTTTCTGGGGATAGGTATCTTTCTTTTCGCACTCTACCGTATCTCACAGGGCAACTTTGTCGCAGGAATCGCTCAAATTGTATTCTCTTTCTTTCTTTTGGGCGGCTTTGTACTGTTTAGACAAAATAAGCGTATCTATGCGGGCTATTCCATCATTTTCTTTTTGCTTTTTTTTCTCTATATTCATATTGTTTTTTTCTTCGTCCCCCAAAACCATCTCAATATCCTCTGGATCGTCTCTGCGCCGGTATTGATCTTCTTCTTTCTGGATAAGAAAGGGGGCTTGCTTATCTTTGTATTGCTTCTGGGGTTTATCGGGTATCTTCTTTTGACAGGATACCCCTACAGTGTGGCGGAGTATATCACACTCTTTGCAGTCCTTGCGACAACGACCCTTATCATGTATGCCTATGAAAAGGTCAAGGAGGGGGAGCGTAACAGACTGATCTCATACAACCAAACCCTACAGCGGGAGATAGACAAACAGACAGAAAAACTCAAACTGCTCAACAGTGATCTTGAGATCAGAGTGAAAGAAGAGGTAGAGAAGCGTTTGATGCAAGAGGAGATGCTGTTGCGTCAGGCGCGTATGGCGAGTATGGGTGAGATGATAGACTCCATCGCGCATCAGTGGCGGCAGCCCCTGATGCATATCAACGCCATTTTGATGAATCTTGACAGAGGGATCGAAACAGACAAAGAGAGTGACTACCTCAAAGAGAAAGTTTCAGAGATCTTTGCTTTGAGCGCACATATGTCACATACAATAGAGGATTTCAGAAACTTTATGAAATCTGAAAAGGAGAAACAGCTTTTTTCGATCGAGGAACTGATCACGGATGTTACTACACTGGTCAAAAAGAGTCTTGACGGGATCGAGATGCGTATCGAAATCGAAGAGGATCTCTCTATTTCAAGTTACAGAAGTGAGCTCTCTCAAGTTTTCATCACGCTTTTAAGCAATGCTTCGGAAATCCTGAATCTTAAAGAGATCGAAGAGAAAAAGATCACTGTTTCACTGAAAAGAAAAGAGGGTTATGCCGTCATAGAGATCTGTGACAATGCCGGAGGGGTGAGGGCAGAGCATATAGAGAAGATATTTGACCCCTATTTTACGACCAAAAAACAGACCGGTGGTACAGGACTTGGGCTCTATATCGCCAAGATCATTGTAGAACACAGTATGGAGGGTAAACTTTTGTTGCACAACCAAAATGGGGGAGCCTGCTTTAGCGTCATCTTACCCCTTATATAATTTTGACGAAAATTTGACATTTTTATGTCATCATAATGGTAATTGACCAAGAAAGGTAGAGCTATGAGAGCACTGCTAAAAGAGCATACCATTCTATATGTCGAAGATGAACCCGATATCCGTCGCGAGATGTGTGAATATCTCCAGGGGTATTTTCGGGATGTCTACAGTGCGGCTGACGGCAGGGAAGGGCTGGAGATGTATCGGCGCCATACTCCCAATGCATTGCTGCTGGATATCGATCTTCCCTATATGGATGGACTGGAGCTTGCCAGAAAGATACGCGAGGAGAGCAAACATGTCAGTATCATGATGTTGACAGCCTATACTGATACACAGATGCTTTTGGATGCCGCCGAACTGAAGCTGTTGAAATATTTTGTCAAGCCACTCGACCTGCCGCTTTTCAAGGAGACACTTGACCGACTTGCCAAAGAGCTGATGGAAAACGCTCCTGAACAGATATGCCTTGGAGAGGGATACCGATGGGATACCAATGCACAGAAGCTCTACTACAAAGCTTCTGCTATCTCATTGACGACACGGGAAAAACAGCTTCTATCACTCCTGATCAAACGGCGCAACAAGAGTCTTGCGTTTGAAGATATCATGGCACATCTCTGGGCAGATGAGATGGATAGAGAGGTTTCGGTCAATTGTGTCAAGAATATCGTCAGTGATCTGCGCAAAAAACTCCCCAAAGAGAGTATCAAAAGTGTTTACGGCAAGGGGTATATGCTGCAATAGGGCGTAGATACGCTTGTGTTTTTTACTTTTTCTTCTATCCTTCCTTACACTCTCTTACACTCTTCTGTCATACTATAGAAAATAGTAAATGGGAGAGAATCTATGAAATACCGATTGAGTATACTAATGATATGTTCGGTGCTTTACGGAGCAGAGCCTCTGAGTCTCGGGGATGCTGTGATGACAGGCTTTTCCGGAGTCAAAGCACCGCCGGAGACAGAACAGTTTCCGCAGAAGATCAACACACCGAAACGAAGTTATCTTTCGTACTATATGGATGAACTCTTTATCGACCCGGAGGGTGCTTCGCTAATCGTCAAAAGCCTCAAAAGCAGCAAAGAACATCTCTGGGATGCTTCAGTGCTTCCTTCAACGGTAAAGATGCAGATCAAAGCCAAAGATATCGGACAGGTCTTTGGAGTCACACTGGACGATGCCAAGATCCCCAATATTTATGTGACGGCGACCTCTTTTTACGGACTCAATATCGTCAAGCCGGATCTGCCCAACATACTACGCTTTCAAGGGCTCGATGATGAGGAGTTTGTGACCAATGATGTGGATACAAGACCGGAGCGGATGCTGCTTGGAGGGAAGTCTGCCCAATGGATGCGCGGGCAGTTTGGTAAAGGCGGTAGTCCGGGTACAGTCTGGAAGATCAACGGAAAGACAGGCAAAGTAAGCAAGTTTGCAGAGATTATATTGGACGGTGTGCCCAATTCCGGTCCCGCGCTGGGCAATATCGCATTTGATAGAAAACACAGACAGTTTTTTGTTTCTGATCTGGATACAGGGATGATACACAGGATATCCATGGAAGGAAAGCTGCTGGAGTATCTTGATCACGGTATGGAGGTACGCAGGGTGATGGGGCTCAAGCCCGTCGTACACAATGCACTTTTCAGAGCGGATATCCGCACGATCAACTTTGACACTACCAACAGTGCTACATGGGGGTATGCCAGAGAGGGGCGCCGGGTATATGGTCTTGCTGTAAAGTATAACAGGCTTTATTATGCAGTCTATAACGGCAGAGAGTATCCCGGGGAGATCTGGTCGGTAGGATTGGATAAAAAAGGCAGATTTACCAAAAAATACCGTTTTGAACTGCTGCTGGACAAAAGCGAAAAGAATCTGCCTGTGACCGATATGACCTTGACCGATAATGGGGAGATGATCCTGGCACAGCGTCCTCCTGCACAGCCTTCTTATACTATGCGGAACTTTACAGAGCCGGAAAAAGCACAGATACTCCGCTACCATTTGAAAGTACCCTATGACGGCAAACCCAACCGATGGTACCCTCTGCCTCAAGAGTATTATGTAGGTTCAGATATGCCTTATCGTAACGGCATGGGAGGTGTGGCACTTGGGTATGGCTATGATCGCAACGGTACACTGGTACCTAAACAGTGTGAAAAGTCACTATGGGTCACAGGCGAAGATCTCAAAAAAAGCCCGGATTTCAATGTAGACCTGGATATCAACGGTGATGGCATCCAGGGGCAGCCGCGAGTACTTGCGGATATTACGCCACCTTCCAATACACTCTTCTCTTTCGATCTCGCGAACAACAACAGCTATAGAACCAAAGGCAGAGTGGGAGATGTGGAGATCGTGAATCACCCTTGTGTTTGTCGCTGTAACAGTGTGGTCTATGCCAAAACAGTAACAGCATCGACACCCAAGAGCGGAGTACTGCCTGCATCGCTCACTCCGTCTTCCAATGTGATTGGCATACCGCCTGTCGGTACGACAGGACTCCCATGGGAAGTTTTTATCCCGATTGTCAACTGCTGGACGATGCCATTCCTGCCGTTTTGTGAGAAAGAGAAGCCGCCAATCGATGAAGATAAAAAGCAGTGTATGCTTGTCAAGACCTCACCTCCGGGACCATTCCTGCAGAGTGACGGTACGAGCTGGCAGTTGCCGCTTTACGGTATCCAGTCACTCAACGGTATGAATATCGACAGTATGAAGATCACACCGGTTTCGGGTGTCGGATCTGTCACCAACGGCCCGGTTTTTGCCGTGGGTACACCGATGCCGCTGCTGACGGGTGTCGTACCGGGTAGTGATGCTATCTTGAATCTTTGTGGTTTTGACAGTACCAAAGTGGTACCGGGCAAGCCGTATGAGTGCTGCAACCTCAAGGTAAAGTTCAAGATACGGGAGTGGGAGAGTGATGCAGACAACCAGACACTGGAGGTAGTACAATGAAGCAGCTTATAACAATAATCCTTTCTGTTATCGTGGCAACAGTCGGACTTTTTGCGACCAATGCAAACGATCTGATCAAAAAAGAGCTGCTTGGGAGCAGCTACTCAGGAGGTGTGACCACCCTTGACTGGGTCATTCGTTTTGACAGCAACAACTCAACGCTTCAGGATAAACCTATTGAGATTATTGATGTTTTCAATGGTGTCCAGACCTACCTGCCTCCTACAGAAGCACATCCCAATGGATGGAGTGTGACGCAGGATCCCAGTGGGTTTACGTGGCAAAGCGATTCCGCTTTTGGGTATAGTAAGCCTTTGCCGACAAATGTGATAAAAATTAAAAATGATGGAAATAAAGATGGCTTTGCACCTATTCCCTATACTGCATTGAATGGAGATAAGCGATTTTATTATCTCAATCATACATTGCAGCCGACAGATACCCTATTTGGATGTATAGGGGAGTGTAGCAGTTCTACATGGCCCATGAAGTTACCGGACGGTGATCCCTCTTCTTCCGACACAAGCGGTACATCGGGTGCACCCGAAACCGTTCTTTTCAATAGAAAGCTATATTATCCGGTAACAAGAGCCAACGACTCCGGTATAGGGTGTTATGATTTGGAGAGTGACAGTGAATGCGGCTATATGCAGCTCTCTACACTCGGGCGAACCGGCAATGTTATTTCTACAATCGACGGTCTAACAAAGGTAGGTAATGCACTCTATATTTTAGATAGTGGAGGAACTGCATATAAGGTTACACTATCGAGTAGTGGGGCAATGAGTTTGGCAGGGAGTCATACTTTTACCGCAGTGGACGGAATGACTGCAGACAAAGTAAGTTTATGGATTGGCAAACCTTTTAAAGGTGAAGCTTATGGTATCGGATCTGAGGTAGTAGGCAGTAAAGTCTATTTTTCTAAAGGTACCGATACTAAATTAAATAGAAGAATGGCATGTCTTGACACTTCAACGATGGGTCAATGCAGTGGGTGGCCGGGTGTTATCTATGCACCTTCTACCCATAGGTATGGACTGAATGAATTTGTTTATTATAATGCCTCGATGACCCCTATTGCAATCTGTCTATCGGCAGCTCCTGATTCAATGCCGGAATTTCAAATAAACAATAAACAATGTTTCAATTTAAATACAGGGGTATCTGTTGAGCCTCCTGTTTTACCTTTTTTGGCACCAAGTGATACCGATTACGGTATAGGTTTTGAGGCAACTGTAGGTACTAAAACCTATTTCCCTGACTCTTTTAACAATAATGTAAAATGTTATGATTGGGCTACAAACAGTAGTTGCGGTACTTTTGTTGAACCCAGTGCCTTGACATACGGTGTCGTACCTGATGATGAAGGATGTCTATGGGTACTTGGACACAATAACTATCTATGGTCTATCGATACCGGAAACGGCGCGTGTCACCATGATACACTTTCTATGGAAGATACCTACGATGCTTCCAACAACTGGTGTGCAAGTGAAAATGTAAACTGGCACTATACTGCATTTGAGGTTACCGGTATTACAGCAGGTGAATTTAGTGATTTGAATGTGACATTTTATGATGCCAACGGTAATGCTATACTTACGCAGAGTATCCCGACAAACGGATCTGCGTTTAGTGTTGACCTGGGTGCATCACCTTTTACAGCAAATGCCCCTATCCATTACAAGATAGAGGGTACAAGAACCGGTACAAGCAATCCGGAGGTCGCTCCGCCAGTAGTGACAATAGGAGTGGACGGTCCTCCAAGAGAATTTTGTTTTAAAACCCAAGTGCCTTGTCCTGTCACGGGGGATATCGTCAACAACGCCTATCTCAAATATCAAGATACAGCTCAGTTTATCGATACCGATGAGGTGATGACCCAGGGGGATATGGTGTGTCATGAGGAGATACCGTCGTCAGGGCAGTGTCTCAGTGCAGAGCCGATACTTCAATGTACGCCGGTAGGGTGGACGGTGGAGCTGGGTAGCTTCGCACCTACCGGATACAATGCTTCCAATACCCAGATGCAGGTACTCGCACCCAGTGGTGCGACAGTGACCAAGTGGGGCAACACCTGGTATCTCAACGGTGTGAATCCCGGCGATACCGTACAGCTCTCTATGCAGGGTGTACAGAGTGGTGCAGGTAGTCTCGAGGGGGATGACCTTTGCTGCGACGGGGAGAGCAATATTACGATCCCGCAGGATCAAAGCTGTGAAGTGGAGCAGCCGCATGTGTATGTGCGTAAGCTTTATGATGAAGTCTCCCATCTCTTTACTATACGAGTGGTGATGATGAGTACACACTACGCACCGCAGGTCGTGAGTGTGACCGATACGATCCCCGCCGGTGTGACAATCACAGGGATTGACCCGAGTTCGGCATCTGAGTGGTCATGCGGAAATAACTTCCCAGTCACCGGGCCGGCAAGTCTCAACTGTGTCTATATCGGTGTAATGCCAGTTTCAGGTGCCAAGTATCTCAAGTTGACTTCAACTATAGACAATAGCCAAATGCCTGCAGAGAACTGTGTGGATAGCGGAGTACTGGGGACAGATGGTGCACCGCTTGATACGATAGGGATGACACATTTTTGTGTCCCCATACCGCATCAGGACAATAATGATACCAATACATCTGATGACCAGAACGATACAGAGTGTGCTGACGGGAGTCCTTGTCCTCAGGGACAGATGTGTCACGATGGTTTATGTGTAGATCAGCCATCCTTGCCATCATGCAGCGCCCCTATGATCTTAGCTTCCAAACAGTTCGTTGACTGCAATGCCAACCACACCTCATGTACCTTTACGTTGACCCTGACCAATACCGATACGGTCAATCCATATAGCGGCAATGTCTTTGTACATGATGAGACAAGCCAACCCGGTGTCGGGACGGTACCAGTACAGATTACGAGTATCTCTCCTGCGGGGCTTTGTCCCACGACACCGACGACAGCACCGTTTATGTGTGTTACTCCTATGAGTTTTGCTCCGGGAGAGACCAAAACATATACCATTACGATCAATCCCTACGGTGCGGGAGGGTTCGTGCCCGGCAGTTTTGATACCCAATCAGAGAACTGTTTCGGGGCTTTCCCTACACCGAATATACCATCGGGCAACTATACCAATGATGGTTTCGATAATGCTATGTTTGAAGCGGGATACAATCCGGAAGGAAATCCGCCACCGTGCATGGAATTTCTCAATGGCAATTGCACGCGGTATACGGACAACAGTGATGCCAACAATTCGGATGATCAAAATAATACAGAATGTACTGTAGATGGTGCACCGTGTGGTGAAAATATGATTTGTCATATGGGAGAGTGCATAGATAATCCTCCTATTCCTTCCTGTGATAATGGTGGATGTGGGTATAGTTGTGAAATCTGTCAGGCTAATCAGATCTGTCAGGCGGGTGCATGTATTGTTGCTACTGAGGGTACTCTATGTGATGATGGGAATGCCTCCACAGTCAATGATACGATTATTGGGGGTAGCTGTGTCGGACAGCCTATAGCGTGCCAGAGTGATGCAGAGTGCGGTGAACATGAGATGTGCATAAATGGGACATGCATAGAGCCAACCTTGGTAGTTCCACACCAAAACACTACAGCCAAACCGAAACTCACTCTCAAAAAATATGCGCCGAAAATATGCAAGGCAGGTGAGCGCTGTACCTTTAGACTAAAGATCACCAACAGGGGCAAAAAGCGTTACAGCGGACCACTGAGTATCAAAGAGAGACCCCGTGAGTTTGTAGGCAGACTCATCGGTACAAGTCCCAAGTCATGGAGATGCCGTACAAAACGCAAAGGGTATCTCTGCAGCAATCCTAAAGTGACTTTGGATCCGGGAGCAAGTACAACTGTCCGTCTGAGTGTACGTATCCCTCAGCGTGCCAAAGGATATCTGCACAACTGTGCCAAGCTCGATCCGCTCAAGTCCGGCAGATCGCGTATTATGGCGATACAGACTGTATTGAAAGCCAAAGGTTTCGATCCCAACGGTATAGACGGCGGTATGGGCAAAGGCACAAAACGGGCACTCAATGCTTATATGAAATCGAGAAATCTCAGTGGGAAAAAAGGCAGAGCCAAAGCGATGCAGGAACTCTATGAGAGCTTCCCTCATGCTGTAAGCAAAAACAGTTGTGTCAAAGTGAAGATAAAGCGTGCGAAGTGTAGAGAGGATGAGAAGCTTGTAGGCGATATATGCAAACCGCGTTGTAAAAAGGGACAGCACTGGACAGGCAAACAGTGTGTTGTATGCCCGAGAGGAAGTCAGTGGGAGAGCAGACGGAAGGTTTGTGTCAAAACAAACAGGCATGAGATCACTGTGAAGCCTCATGGCAAGCAGTGTCCCAAAGGGTATGTCTACTATAATAGAAAGTGTACAAAGATAGGAGAGAAAGAGGAGAAAAAATGCGGATTCATGCAAGAGCGTGATCCTCATACAGGCGAGTGCCGATCCAAAGTCGATCTTGGTACAGTGATCAATGTCATTCGGGTCATTCAGGGTGTCCGAGGCGGCTCCGGAGGCGGTACACCGGATCTCCCCGCGCATCCATAGTTCCCAATATAAATATCGCTGCTTCCCGCCCTGCGCGGGAATAGATACTTTAACCCCCTCCTAACCAATATTTGGATATAATCGCGAAATTATATACGAAGAGGTACCTGCGTGACAAAAAGAGTATTGGTGAAATTTTCCGGTGAAGCATTGGCGGGCGAAGAGGGGTATGGGATCGATACAAAGATCCTCAACTTCATTGCAAGTGAGATCAAAGAGCTTGTCGACAATGGTGTAGAGGTCGCCGTCGTTGTTGGAGGCGGGAATATCATCCGTGGTGTGACAGCGGCAGCGGACGGGATCATCAAGCGAACTTCGGGGGACTACA
>WFYB01000094.1 GCA_015490315.1 Sulfurovum sp.
AACGGCAAGATCATCGTTGCCGAATCCGGTATCAATGACCATGAGACAGTAGTGGAACTGGGTAAAATAGGTGCCGATGCTTTCCTTGTCGGCGAACACTTTATGCGTCAGGATGACATCACCGCGGCGATCAAAGCGGTGAAGTATGGTGGCACAGTTCTTTAAAGATATGTTTAGTACAATTAATTTTCAGAGAGAAAGGAGAGCCATATGGAAAACATAATTAGAAAAACTTTAGGTGGATTGACAAGAGAGTATTATTTTAGGCAATTCTTCTTTGGGTTACTGATTGCAATTGCTTTTGCCTATATGATAACGCAAGGAGATTTTTCAAAACTAAAGTTAAGAGATATGCTGTATATCTTAATCAATACTTTTTTATATCCATATGCGAGATTTATGTATGAAAGTATTGTTGATTTCTTGATTGGCGATAATGTTTTTTGGACAAGCGGCATCATACTATATTTCGTCATGGTTTTCAAGGTGATGATGATGGCATTGTGTTGGGCCGCAGCGATATTTATAGCGCCTATTGGTTTACTCTATTTGTTATATCTAAATCGAAATATCTAAAAGCATAAATTTTACACAAGACGCAAAGGTTACCCTAGGAGTCGTCTGGTGACTTGAGAGATGGTACCGCCATCCGCACGGCTGCCAACCTTCGCTTTGGCTGCACCCATGACTTTGCCCATATCTTTCATGCTCTCTGCACCAGTCTCTGTGATGATCTCTTTGATGATTGTTTCAAGCTCTTCATCGCTGAGCGGTTCAGGCAGGTAGCTTTTGACGATGGCGAGTTCGGCTTCCTCTTTGACGACGAGGTCGTCACGTCCGGCATCGGCGAACTGTGCTTTGGCATCTTCACGCTGTTTGGCGTACTTCATCAGTACCGCCTCGACATCGGCATCGCTGAGCTCTCTACGCTCATCGACCTCTATCTGCTTGATCGCGGCATTGATATTTCTGAGTGTGTCGCGTTTGGCTGTATCTTTGGCGCGCATCGCCTCTTTGATGTCGTTTTTGATTTGTTCTTTCAGACTCACGGTATATCCTTTTTGGTGCGGTAATTTAATGCGATTATACTATAATGAGCCTATGATAATTACTATTGAAAGCAAAGAATTTGACACAAGCAAGATCACGCAGCTCTACCCCGCTGCAGTGATCAAGACTGGATATGAGGATGAGACGACACAGGCAAGTCTGGAGTGGCTCGATACAGAGTCCAAGGGCAAGGTGGAGGTGGTCGGATACGGCATCTTTGTCCATCTGGGTGAAGAGGAGAAACACTCCTTTATCTTCCCGACACGAGAAGAGATGGATGCAGCGGTGGGCAGGATCGCTTCACAGTTGAAGCAAAAATAGCATCATAGTAACCAATAAGGAGGTGATGTTATGCGCAGAATATCATTATGGAAGGTTGCGGCACTGTTGTGGACAGTGCCGGTACTCGTGAGTGCGATCAGTTGGCATATCGACCGTGAAGAGTCACACTTCAAATATGTCGCGACGTTTGTCAAGAGCAAGGGTGATCAGCATATGCAGAGTGCTTCACGTCTGGATAAACTCCGCAGACTGATCAAAAAAGAGTGGCGAAAAGGCTACGATATCAGTGAGCTCAAATACGGCAATGGCAACTGGATCGCGATCTTCGACAAGGCATCCCCCAAGAGTCATCAGACCTACTTCATTGCGGATCGCTGGTCCGGTGTGAATGCGACGATCGATGGCTACTGGAAACAGGGTTACAGGATCACTAATATCGAACATGGGCTCGCCAAATGGGTGGTTGTGCTCTCTAAAAACACCCCCTATAGTACCCAGTCCATCGAGCGGCACAAGAGTCTATCCTCCTTTTACAAAGCGGTCAAAAGACGGTGGAGCAAGGGGTTTGACCTTGTGGACATCGAGTATGGGCAGGGACATTGGAGCGGTCTCTTTGTCAAGGGTGCGGGCAATCATCAACAGACAATGATCACACGCTCACGCTGGTATGAGATGAAGCGCGCTATCGGGCGTTACTGGAAAAAGGGGTATCGTATCAGCAATCTGGAGTTTGCATTGGGGAAGTGGATCTGTCTCTTCACCAAAGAGAGTGATCCAAAGATACAGCGTTATGAAGTCGCCCCGCATGTCGCCAGACTCAAGCGACGCTTTAGACTCTACAGGGATGAGGGCTGGAAGCTGATCGATCTGGCAGAAGGGTTTTAGATTTACCTATGCTTTTGGTTCAAAATTGAGCGATGCCGAATTGATACAGTAGCGTTGATAGGTAGGAGCAGGACCGTCAGGAAAAACATGCCCCAGATGTGAGCCGCATGCCGCGCAGCGTACCTCGATGCGCACCATACCGTGAGACTCATCTCTAACCTCTTCGATGAGGTCATCACTCAGAGGCTTGAAGTAGCTCGGCCACCCTGTACCCGAATCAAACTTCGCTTCTGAACTAAAAAGCGGGGTATTGCAGCATTTGCAGCTGTAGGTACCCTCTGCTTTGTTGTCCCAGTATTCGTTTTGAAAAGGCGGTTCCGTGCCATGGTTGAGGCAGACGTTGTACTCAAGGGGAGAGAGTTTCTCTCTCAACGCTTCTTTGTCCAATGTTATTTTATAAGCCATAGATATACTCCAATTTTTTTGATCTAAATATCGGTACTATCATAGCAGAATTTTTATAACAACATTTCTTTGCTTTTAAGTTAGATTGTTCTATGATGTCGTATCGAATTTGGGAGAGATTATGACCACATTTCAACTTTTGCTCCTGCTTATTGCAGGATTGGTTTTTTACCTTTTTTTCAAACAGCTTTTTTCGGGCAACTATCCCAAACGCGGTGTTGACTTCGAAGCGAAACTGCCCGATGAACAAATAGGCGGTATCAACCGTCCGGACAAGACCTTCTCCACTCCCCAAGAGAAGCCTTCACGTATAGAAGAGCTGATCTCTATGGCAGATGAAGCGATAGAGAAGGGTGATCTGCTTGAAGCCAGAAAAGCGGTACAGAGTGCACTGATCATCGACCCGGATAACATCGAGGCACTCAGACGGGAGGGGTATCTCTATCTTGAGGATGAAGCTTACGAAGAGGCGAAAAAGGTCTATGAAAAGATCCTCTCTCTAGATCCTAAAGATGATATCGCTCACGATTCGCTGGCAAACATACTACACAAACTTGGTGAAGATGAAGAGGCGATTATGCATCACAGACAAGCGATCGATCTTGACCCTGAGTATGCACCGCACTATTTCAATTATGCCAATACCCTCTATGATCTCGGTAGAAACGCAGAAGCACGACAACAGTACCAAAAAGCGTATGAGATCGATCCTTCTCTCGAAGAAGCCAAAAAAATGATAGAAAAACTCTCGGAGTAAAAATAATGTCAAGTCACTGTTTTGTTACCCAAATAGCTACCGAAAAGATACTGTTGCGAGTCACTAATGTCT
>WFYB01000095.1 GCA_015490315.1 Sulfurovum sp.
ATATAAGGGAATGGCAGTTTAATCGTCTTTCCCGCACGGATCATCGTATTAGAAGTCATATGATTGAATTTTGCGATCTCTTTGGGATCGAGATCAAATTTTTTGGCGATAGAGATCAGGGTATCTCCCGGCGCTATCTTGTATTCACCGTTTTTGAGTATCTCTATCTTCTCTTGAGAGATGGGCAGCTTGAGCTTCTGCCCTATCTTCAGCACACTTTTCTTATCCAGATGATTGAGTGCTGCCAATTGTTTGATAGGGACATTGAATCTGTGTGCGATCTTGCCAAGCACATCACCGCTTTCTACCTTATAGATACCATACACTTTTTTGGCGGTTGTAGCTGGAGTGACTGAAGGTTTTTTCTCTTCTTTTTTGGGGATAGATGTAACAACAGCAAGTTTTTTGACTGTCACCTCTTTCGTTTTCGTTTCCGTAGAAACAGCCGGACTACTCTGCTGCGTTGGCAAAACGTAGGGGCTTTTCTGAGATCCCTTGAAACGCAAAGGCTCTTCGACTTTGACATATTTTTCGATCATATCCGCCACCGATATGACTCTCATTTTCTCTTTCTTTTTAGGTAGAGGAAGTGTTTTGTCAACGATCAGTTTCTTTCTGTCTTTGTCATAGCGAATCTCTTTGGCGCGAATGATTTTCCGTGTATAGGGATTGCACTCAGTGATCCCACCGGTGACTACCCGACAGTCTACAATAGGATTTCCGTACGACAAAAAAGGGGTAATCAAGGAGAGGAGCAGGATAGAAGCACTATTTTTCCGGGGCATGACGTTATGCTGAACTTACAGGAAGTTCAGCATCTCCTCTTTGATCTTCTCTTTTGGCACAACCGTCTTGTGAACCACCGGTTTGTTGAAGAGCTCCCGTATCATCGGGGGTACTGACACATCGGCATGTGACTCGACCCATTTGAGCGCATCGATGTCACCGCTGGCATGATATCCCAAAGCTTTCGCGACTGCAGGAGAGAACTTCGTCCACTCCGCAGTGGAGTAGACCACTGTCTTGAGCGGTTTTTGACGCAAGTTCCGGTAGGCACCCATACAGGTCGCAGTATGCGGATCCATAATGTAGCCTTTTTTAGCATACTCTCCAATCACATTTTCACAGGTCTGGTCATCTGCAAAGCTTGCATCGAAATCCTCTCTTAGCGACGCGAGTTCTTCCTCTGTCAATACAAATTTCCCTTCTGTTGACAGTGCCTCCATCAATACTTTGGTACGTGCCGCTCCAAACTTGTCATACATGATACGCTCGATATTAGAACTTTTGAGGATATCCATCGCAGGGGATTCTGTCTGCACAAGCTCTCTGCTTGTGAGGTCATACTCCCCTTTGGTGATCCAGTCGGTAAGGATATTGTTGATGTTCGAAGAGATCAGTATCTTTTCGACAGGCAATCCAGCTTTTTTGGCATAGTAGGCACCGAGCGCATTGCCGAAATTGCCGCTGGGCACGACCAGATAGATCTTTTCACCCATTGCGATCTCACCTTTTCGTACCAGTTCGAGATAGGAGTGAATATGGTAGATCACCTGAAAGATGATACGACCGAAGTTCACCGAGTTTGCTGCCGAGAGTTTGATCTCTCTGGCAGCCAGTTCTGTTTTGAAATCTTCAGATGCAAGCAGATCCTTGAGGGTATTTTGTGTATCGTCGAAATTGCCCTTGACTCCGATCACCTTGAGGTTTGGCGCATCCTCTGTGACCATCTGCAGCCTCTGTACATCCGAGGTACCTCCGTCTGGGTAGAGACATGCTACTTTGACACCCTCCTGATTTTTGAAGGTTTCCAGTGTCGCGGGGCCCGTATCTCCACTGGTTGCCGCCATAATGAGATAGTTTTCTCCGCGTTTTTGCGCCAGCTTGCTCAAAATATAGCCAAAAGGCTGAAGTGCCATATCTTTAAACGCACGGGTAGGACCATGGTAGAGTTCGGAGACGAAGCAATCCTCTTCTATCTGTGAAAGCGGTACCGGGTTGTGAGGATCGTCAAAGCTGTCATAGCGTGCAAGTGCCGCCTGGATCACCTCATCCTCAATATCGATACCAAATTTATTCAAAAAATCGTAAGCGAGCTCTTTATAGTGGCTTGACAGATGCCCTTGAAGAAAATCTCTGTCCAGTGACGGCAGACTCTCGGGGACATAGAGTCCCCCAAAACTCGCACTTGGACTGAGTATCGCTTCAGAAAATGCTACCGATGCCGGTTTGGCACCGTCATTTCCACGTGTCTCAATAAATCGCATAGAACTTCCTATTCAAAAAATGACTGTTATTATACCCAAATAAGGAGTTTCTACTGCTTACGCAGCTTGATCATATAGAAATCATACGATCTGCTGAAACTGTTACTCTGTCCTACGGCGATCAGACTTCCGTCACTCATACGTGCGATGCCGTGCATGATATCTTTACCTTTATCTCCGTAGACATGCGACCAGATCAGAGACCCTTTTGCATTCAACGCAAGGAAATAGGGACTGTGATCCCCTTTGCCCAGCGTATTGGTACCTCCTGCGACCATATAGCCGCCATCTCTGGTCAACGTCACCGCATTACCATATTCATAATATTTAAAGCCGTAGAGTTTGAGCCAGACAAGTTTGCCCTCTTTATCGAGCTTGAGTACCGCAAGATCAGTC
>WFYB01000096.1 GCA_015490315.1 Sulfurovum sp.
AAGAGATCCAGTTTAGAGGATATGCCATCGAGTTTCGTATCAATGCGGAAGATCCGCAAAAAGAGTTTATGCCATCCTTTGGTACGATAGGTGAATATTTGACGCCGGGTGGTCCCGGTGTCAGACTGGATACAGGTATTTACGGCGGCTACGCCATTCCGCCGCACTATGATTCCATGGTTGCAAAACTGATTGTCTGGGCGCTTGATTGGGATGGCGTTATTCACAAAGCAAAAAGGGCTTTGGATGAATACTATATAGAAGGCATTAAAACAAATTTGCCTTTGCACAGGGCGATTGTGGAAAATACTGAGTTCAAAGAGGGCAAATTTACCACAGCCTTTCTTGACAGGTTCGCTGATGAGTTTGCATTGCTGAGTACCATTGCCCCGACAAATGGAGAGGATACGACTTCATTTATGTCACGTTTGATACAGAAAGGGTTGATGACGATAAAGGGGGATATGCTGTAGCGGGAGAGAAGGCAGTGTGCCTTACTCCTCAATGTAGTTCTTGAGTTTTCTTCCTACTTTTGGGTGTTTGAGTTTTTTGATAGCGCTGCTTTCGATTTGTCTTACCCGTTCACGGGTGACGTTGAGCTCTTTTCCGATCTCTTCGAGGGTGCGGTCACTCTCGTCTTCAAGGAGTCCGAAACGCATACGGATGACTGCTTTCTCTCTCTCGTTAAGCTGGTCGAGTACTTCGTCTATCTGGTTGTTGAGGTCATCTTTGAGGACGACATCGGTTGGGCTGAGGGTTGTTTTGTCCTCAATGAAGTCTCCAAATCTTCCATCGTCTTCATCACCTACCGGAGTTTCGAGTGAGACCGGCTCTTTTGTGATCTTGATGACGTTTTTGACCTTGTCGACAGAGAGCCCCACCTCTTTGGCAATGGTCTCAAGGTCAGGTTCTTTACCGGTCTCCTGCAGGTGTTTACGGATGATCTTGTTGATGCGGTTGATCGTCTCGATCATGTGGATCGGGATACGGATGGTACGTGCCTGATCGGCGATGGCACGGCTGATCGCCTGACGTATCCACCATGTCGCATAGGTGGAGAACTTGTAGCCTTTCTCGTACTCAAACTTATCAACCGCCTTCATCAGTCCGATATTCCCCTCCTGAATGAGGTCAAGGAACGGCAGACCGCGATTGGTGTAACGTTTGGCGATGGAGACCACCAGACGGAGGTTGGACTTTGCCATACGTGTTTTGGCTTTTTCACTCTTGGCTTTCCCTTGACGGATCTGGTTGAGGATCTCCTGAAGCTTCTCTTCGCTCAGGTCGAAGCCGCCTTTACTTGCCTCTCTGGTCTCAAAGAGCTTTTTGATCTCTACATAGGTACTGACCATCGTGGTCTCCGGCACAGCATCTATGATATCCTCTTTGTCCATGTTGATGATGTTGTCGAGAATCTTCTGGTGGTTGGCACGGAGTGTGTCGTTGAAGAGCGGTAGTTTGTACTCGAGACGCTTGAGCTCTTTGTCGAAGCTGTCATCGGATGTTAGTGCCGTCTCCATTGCCTTGACCAGTTCGTTGATGAGCTTGGAGGTCGGTCCCAGATTGAGAAGTGCCGCTTTGAGCTGCTCTTTTTTGAAAGCGATCTTGAGACGCTCATGGAAGACTTTGACCGGATCGCTCTCTTTTTCAAGGAACTCATCGAGTCCTTCACGTGCCTTCATCCACTCTTTTTTGGCTTTCTCAAGCTGTTTGAAGCTCTCTACGACCTGCTTGACACGTTTGTCATCCTTAGGTGACGTATTGCTCTCTTCACCCTCTTCGCTCTCTTCTTTGTCCGCATCACCTTTGTCATCTTCAAAGCTCTTAAAGAGCTCTTTGACACGGCGTTCACGATTGAGCAGGGGCTCTTTGTAGTTGAGGATATAGTCGATCAGATAGGGTACCGAACAGATCGCGTCGATGATGATCTCTTCACCCTCTTCGATCTGCTTGGAGAGTTCGACCTCCTCCTCTTTGGTGAGCAGAGGGATCTTCCCCATTTCACGCAGATACATACGTACCGGTGAGTCCGAACGGCTCCACTCGAGCAGTTCCTTCTCTTTGTTCAGGTCGAACTCATCCTCTTCATTGCCGCCTTCGGCAAGACGCTTTCTGGCATCTTCGCGTTTTTGACTCTCTTTGCCGGTAAGGTACTTGGCATATTCAGAAGCAGATACGACATCGACCTTGGCATCTTCTGCCATTTTGTAAATCTTCTTTGCCTGTGCGGCGGTAGGTGCTTTGGAGAACTCTTTGGCGATATTTTCAAAGGTAACGATATCACCTTTTTTCTTGCTTTTAAATAGTTCTTCTATCTTTTTCATAGTGTCGGTAGCTGCCATGATAGTCCTTGAAATGTGGGGTGGATTTCATCAGATAATGTATCAGATATATTGAAGTGGATTATACCCAAATTTTTTAAATTTGTGAGCCGAAATTTGTCAAATTCTCTTTTTTTGGCTATAATCGCGAAAATTTTTACGGGGCTACACTCCGATCTAAAGGACAGAACTTGCAAGGTAAAGTTTGGAAATTCGGCGATAATATCGATACAGATCTTATTATCGCGGCACGCTATCTCAACACCAGTGAGCCAAAAGAGCTGGCAAAACACGTCATGGAAGATGCAGACCCAGAGTTCGTCTCCAAGATGAGTGAAGGAGATATCATCGTAGCCGGAGAGAATTTCGGGTGCGGTTCGAGCCGAGAGCATGCTCCCATCGCACTCAAAGCTGCAGGGATCAATGCTGTCATAGCACCGACATTTGCCCGTATCTTCTATAGAAACGCGTTTAATATGGGGCTGCCTATCTTCGAGCTCAAAGAGGCTGACGAGATCAACGAAGGTGATGTGGTACGCGTCGATATGGACAGCGGAGAGGTGATCAATGTCACACAGGGCAAGAGCTACAAGTTTACGCCGATTCCGGAGTTTATGCAGGAGTTGGTGGATGCAGGCGGACTGATCGCGTATGCCAAAAAAGAGATCGCCCAAAAACAAGCACAAGAGAGAGGATAAGCATGAGAAGTTACAAAATAGGTGTCATCAAAGGGGACGGTATCGGTCCTGAGATCGTCGATGAGGCGATTAAAGTGCTTGATGCTGTCTCGGTTGCACAGGGATTCAACCTCAAATATGATGAGTTTTTGCTTGGCGGTGCGGCGATCGATGAGACCGGTGTACCGCTTCCTGAAGAGACAATCCAGGGTGTCAAGAAGTGTGATGCTGTCCTTTTTGGTGCGATCGGCGGACCAAAGTGGGACAATTTGGAGCGACACCTCAGACCCGAGACCGGACTGCTTGGACTGCGTAAAGAGATGGGCACCTTCGCCAACCTGCGACCGGCGATGGTCTATGATGAGCTTGTCAATGCCTCAAGCCTCAAGCCCTCTGTGATCCAGGGGGTTGATATCATGGTGGTTCGTGAGCTTACGGGAGGTATCTATTTTGGGCAGCCCAGAGAGCTTCATGAGGACAAAGCATTCAATACGATGGTCTATACCAAAGAAGAGGTAGAGCGTATCGCCAGAGTCGCTTTCGATATCGCGATGAAGCGTGACAAGCGTGTCTGCTCGGTAGACAAAGCCAATGTGCTCGAGGTCAGCCAGTTCTGGAGAGAGATCGTCGAAGAGATCGCCAAAGAGTATCCGGAAGTGGAGCTCAGCCACATGTACGTGGACAATGCAGCGATGCAGTTGATCCGTGATCCTAAACAGTTTGATGTTATCCTTACAGGCAATATTTTTGGGGATATCCTCTCAGATGCAGCTTCGATGCTCAGCGGCTCTATCGGGCTGCTGCCAAGTGCGAGTACCGGCAAAGGGGTGGGCCTCTATGAACCTATCCACGGCTCAGCTCCCGATATCGCAGGGCAGGGGATCGCCAACCCGCTTGCGACCATATCGAGTGCGAGTATGATGCTGCGTTATGCGCTTGGAGAAGAGGAAGCTGCCGACAAGATCGACAATGCGATCAAAAAAGCACTTGCAGAGGGGTACCGTACAGGTGACCTGGCAGATTACGATGCCAAAGAGATCGTAACCTGTTCGGAGATGGGTGATATCGTAGCTGACTACGCAAGCAGATAAGTGTAAAATTAGAAATTAGAAATTAGAAATGGGTGTGTATGGAAAATAGGGCACGGGTGCTTATCGACTGTGATGATGCCAAGGGTTTGGTCTATAAGATTTCGAAAGTCTTTTATGACCGCGATCTCAATATCGATTCCAACCGGGAGTTTGTTGATAAAGAGAACGGGCGTTTTTTTATGCGCAGTGTAGTCACAGGCAGCTTTGATATCGAGGAGCTTGACCGTGCGCTTAGAGAGATAGCGCCTCAGGATGCCCATATCAGGGTCATCCCGCCAAGAGAGAAGAAGATCGTTATCCTTGCGACCAAAGAGTCTCATGCTTTGGGTGATATCCTCATTCGTCATGCGGCAGGAGAGCTGGGAGCAAGTATCGAATGTGTTATAGCCAATCACGATACACTCAGAGACCTTGTCGAGCGTTTTGATATCCCTTTTATCCACATTTCAGCCGAAGGGTTGAGCAGAGAAGCACACGAAGCCAAGGTGATGGCTGAGATCGACAGACACAGCTTCGACTATATTGTCCTTGCCAAATATATGCGTATCCTCACCCCGGCTTTTGTCGCAGCATACCCTGAGAAGATTATCAATATCCATCACTCCTTCCTTCCTGCATTTATCGGTGCCAACCCCTACAAACAGGCCTATGAGCGCGGTGTGAAGATCATCGGTGCGACGGCACACTTTGTTACGGATGATCTGGATGAAGGGCCCATCATCGCTCAGGATGTGATCCCTGTCAACCACCGTTTCGAATGGAGAGATATGCAGCGTGCAGGTCGAGATGTCGAAAAGACAGTACTCTCGCGTGCACTTGATCTTGTGTTGCATGACCGTGTTTTTGTCAATGGCAATAAAACGATTGTTTTCTAATAATTAGGACGCAAAATGAACAAAGTCCATTTTTCTACGCTGTCGCTGAGACCTCTTCGGCAGAGTGCCCATGCGACTAGTCGCATTTTAGGCGAAGCAATATGTTCAATATAGTGTTAGTCGAGCCACAGATTCCGCAGAATACGGGGACGATCGGGAGGTTGTGTGTCAATCTGGGGGCGACACTGCATCTGATCAAGCCGCTTGGGTTTGATATTGATGATAAGGCGGTCAAGCGGGCAGGGCTGGACTACTGGAAGCAGCTTGATCTTGTCGTTTGGGAGTCTCTTGAAGATTTCCTATCTGCTCATCCTGTCGATAACCATACTTACATGGCAACGACCAAGACGGACAATCTCTACTTCAATGCCAACTTCCAAAAGGGTGACTACATCCTCTTTGGATCAGAGACCAAAGGGATCGATGAACGCCTGCTACTTGAGCATCCAGATCAGTGTATCACCATCCCTATGGGCGGCAAGGGACGAAGTCTCAACCTTGGTGTGAGTGTCGGTATCGTCACCTATGAGGCACTGCGCCAGAACTATGAAGGGTTTGAGAAGATCACCATAGCCAATTCACTGGAGCTGTCATCATGAGTTTTGGTGATATACTCTATGTGATCGCGATGGGTATCTTCGTCTTTCTTACCTTCGGCATCATACGCAACTACTACAAAAGCAAATTTGATGATGAGGGGCAGCGTATCGATATGCAAGAGAAAAAGATCTCAGAGGAGCGAGAAGAAAAGTAGAGACTCTTCTTGTGCGTTTAGCGTCGTCTGTAGGGACTTCGCTGATAGATGGCAAGTGCTTTTGGCATCAGACGTTTGAGATTGGCGATACGGTGACCGGGGTTGGGGTGTGTGGAGAGATACTCCGGGATACGCTGTCCCGATCTGCCAAATTTGTTCCAGAAACTCAGTGCGGCTCTCGGATCGTAGCCCGCTTTTGCCATGAGCATCAGACCGATGCTGTCTGCTTCAAGCTCCTGCTCTCTTGAGTGGGGTCTGAGGTAGCCGAGTGTTGCCCCCTGTCTATAGACCTGAGTGACAGTCTGTGCTGTATTTTGGTTAACTCCCGCTACCCCCATGCCTACCTGCAGAAGTGCACCGATCAGCCCTGCTTTTTGCTGTCTTTGTGCCCCTTTGATGCCATGGGATTTCAGTGCGTGTGCCACTTCGTGCGCTACGACCACGGCGAGCTCATCTTCATTGGCGGCATAGCGGAAGAGCCCGCTGTAGACAAAGACTTTGCCTCCGGGAAGTACGAAAGCGTTGGCGACTTTGGGGTTGTCGACAAGATGGTACCGCCATCGGAAGTCACGGCGTCCCGATACTCTGGCGATACGTGATCCCACGTTGACTACTGCACGATAGAGTCTGCCGCTGTGGATAGTCCGTACCTTGCTAAGTACTTGACGCTCCTGCTGTGCCCCTATGCTGTTCTCCTGCTGGGGAGAGACTTTGGCGGCAGGTACGTTGGCACATCCGGAAAAGGCAAGCATACTTAGTCCGATGAGGGTAGATGTCAGTAGTTTTTTCATTCTTTTTCCTTTGTTTTACTTCTTCAAAAAATTATAACAAAGTTACATTAAACACAATAAACCTGCCATTTACTAACTTTTCGATAAAATATTAGCCATAATTATGCCTATAGGACACATCAAATGACAAAACCGTTACTCATCGAGATCGGGGTAGAAGAACTGCCTGCTATTCCGCTGCTGAAGATCACCAAAAATATCGAAGAGAGTTGGAAGAAGCTTCTGGGGGAGTACAAACTTGAGAATCCGTTTGATTTCATCTATACGCCCAGACGTCTTGTGCTCAAGCATGATGCGATGCCGCTCAAGCAGGAGGACAGTACTGTAGAGCTTATGGGACCTCCTGTTGCCGCTGCGATCAAGGATGGTGAGCCTACGCAGGCAGGTCTGGGCTTTGCAAGGAAGTGCGGTGTGGACTTTGATGCGCTTGGGCGCGCGGAAAATAACGGCAGAGAGGTACTCTACTTCAAAAAAGAGGAGCAGGGTACTCAGACGAGTGAACTGCTTGAAGAGATGATACACAAGTGGATCACCTCTATGTCTTTTGGCAAGATGATGCGATGGGGAGCACGTAAAGAGGAGTTCATCCGTCCTGTCAGATGGCTGCAGGTACGTTTGGGTGAGCACTCTGTCCCTGTAGAGCTCTTCGGGGTTAGGAGCGGTACACAGACACACGTCCACCGTATGGTAAGCTATGATGCCATAGAGGTACCCGATATCCAAAGCTATGAGGAGGTACTCCAAGAGGGCGCGGTAGTACTGCATCCACATGAGCGGGAGGGTATGATCCTTGCGGAGTTTGATGCGATCGAGGAGAGAGAAAAGCTCCTGATTGAGAGAGACAAAGCACTGCTGGCAGAGGTCGTAGCGATCACGGAAAACCCTAAGGCTCTACTCGGGAGTTTCGATCCGCTCTTTTTGGAGTTGCCTCCTGAAGTGATCATCACCTCCATGAAAGAGCATCAGCGCTACTTCCCTGTTTTTGAGAACGGCAAGCTCACCAACCGATTTGTCGTCGTGAGCAATGCCTATACCGATGACTACAGTAAAGTCGTCGCAGGCAACGAACGTGTCCTCAAACCGAGACTCTCCGATGCACTCTTTTTCTATCACAATGACCTCAAAAAGGGTCTGAGTACTGAAGGGCTCGAGAAGGTGCAGTTCATCGACGGACTGGGCACATTGGCAGACAAGATCGAGCGTGAGAAAAACATCGCTATGCGTCTGCTCGGGCTCTATATGGAGAAAGTAGAAGCCCAAACAGGCAAAGCCAATGCCGAGCTTGAGAAACTGATGGATAGAGCTGTGGAACTTGCCAAGGCAGATCTGATGAGCGAAATGGTCTATGAGTTTACGGAGCTTCAGGGGCTGATGGGCTACTACTATGCCAAAGCGCTCGGAGAGGATCCTTTGGTCTACAACGCGATCAAAGAGCAGTATATGCCAGTTGGTGAGGGTGCCGATCTGCCAAGCTCGATCTTCTCAAGTATCGTAGCGATGAGTATCAAGCTCGATACCCTGCTGGGGCTTTTCAGTGTTGGTAAGATCCCTACGGGAAGTAAAGACCCCTTCGCACTCCGCCGTGCGGTCAATGGGATTGTGCGTATCGTTACTGCCTACGATCTGCCTTTTGATATCGACGATATTATCGCGCTGCTCAAAGGGCAGTATCAGGATTTTGATATTGAGCTGCTCAAAGCATTTATCATCGAGCGTATCAACAAGTCGCTCGATGCCAACCCTTCTGTGATCGCCGCAGTACTTGCAAGCGGCGAGAGAGATATCAACGAGATCGCCAAGAAGGTAGCCGCTCTCAATGAGATCGTCAGCGAAGAGAGCTTCAAAGAGCAGTTCTCGACCTTCAAGCGTGTTGCCAATATCTCCAAAGATGTCGACCTGGATGCGCCGCTGCCTATCGATACTTCGCTCTTTAGCGAGGATGCAGAGATCAGTCTCTATAACGCCTATGAAAAAGTGGTCAATCAGGACTACCCGAACTACAAAACCAAACTCGAAGCACTCTTTGGTCTCAAGCGTGAGTTGGATAGCTACTTTGATGATGTGATGGTCAATACTGAAGATGAGGCGTTGAGAAAGAACCGCCTCAATATGATCGGCTCCATCTACAAAACATTCAGGGATATTGCGGATATCAAAGAGATTACGGTTTAGGCT
>WFYB01000097.1 GCA_015490315.1 Sulfurovum sp.
ATAGAACGCCTCAGATGCAAAACATAACTCATAAGTGATTATCAATTATGCTTTGCGACACGATGAGGCTACAACTGTTCTATGTTATAAGGGTCAATTACCCGAGAGTATCTTTTTACACTAGATACCAAGAAGTGGGTGCAGGGGCATACCCCCGCAGAGTTTATAGATGCGATTAGATAGCGTCTATGATCTTGTTGAAGGTTTCAGAAGGACGCATTGCGATCTCCGCCTTTCTGTCATCCGGATGATAATATCCGCCGATATCTTTCGGACTGCCTTCTGCAGCCAGAAGCTCAGAGATGATCTTCTCTTCGTTTTTCTTCAGTTCAGCTGCTACCGGCGCAAACTTTTCTGCCAGTTCCGGATCAGCAGTCTGCGTACTCAATGCCTCTGCCCAGTAGAGCGCGAGATAGTAGTGAGATGCTTTGTTGTCCGGTTCACCTGCTTTTCTTGACGGTGCTTTGTCATTGTCAAGATATGCCTGGTTCGCTTTGTCCAGTGCCTCTGTCAGTGCGCCGATCTTGCTGTCATCCGATTTTTGGTACTCCATTCTGAGTGACTCTGCAAGCGCAAGGAACTCACCGAGTGAATCCCATCTGAGGTGCCCCTCAGCCAAGAACTGGTCTACGTGCTTCGGTGCAGAACCGCCCGCACCTGTCTCAAAGAGTCCGCCGCCTGCAAGCAGTGGTACGATAGAGAGCATCTTCGCAGATGTACCAAGCTCAAGGATCGGATACATATCTGTCAGGTGATCACGCAGTACGTTACCTGTCACAGAGATCGTATCTTTACCTGCTCTTACTCTCTCGTTGGTGTATCGTGTCGCTGCAGCCACATCCATGATCTTGATATCAAGACCTGTTGTATCGTGATCTTCAAGATACTTGTTGACCTTCTTGATCATCTCCGCGTCATGTGCTCTGTTCTCATCGAGCCAGAAGATCGCAGGGTTGCCTGTCAGTCTCGCTCTCTCGACTGCCAGTCTTACCCAGTCTTTGATCGGGATATCTTTGGCACGTGACATTCTCCAGATATCACCCGCTTCTACTTCGTGCTTCATGAGTACATTGCCGTTTGCATCGACTACTTCTACAGTACCCGCTTCAGGGATCTCAAATGTAGTCGGGTGAGAGCCATACTCTTCCGCTTTCTGAGCCATGAGACCGACGTTGGAGACGTTACCCATTGTCGTGACATCAAACTGTCCGTTTTTGACACAGTCTGCGACCATCTCTTCATGGAATCTTGCATAAGTAGAGTCCGGGATAACCGCTACACACTCTTCAGCGTTGCCGTTTCTGTCCCACTGCTTACCGCCCTCTCTTACCACGACAGGCATAGAGGCATCAATGATCACATCATTAGGTGCGTTAAAGTTGGTCTCACCCTTATCAGAATCAACCATTGCGATCTTTGGGCTGTCTGCATCAACGACTGCCTGGAATGCCGCTTTGATCTCTGCCTCTTTCGGATGACCTGCGATCTTCTTCTCAAGATCAGCCATACCGAGATTCGGGTTGACACCAAGCTCTTTAAAGAGATCTGCATACTTGTTGAACACATCTTCGAAGAATACCTGGAATGCATGTCCGAACATGATAGGATCAGAGATCTTCATCATCGTTGCTTTGAGGTGGATAGACCAGATTACACCCTTCTCTTTCGCCTCTTCGATCGTTTTTCTGATAAACTCTCTGAGAGCCTTGACAGACATGAATGTACCATCGAGGATCTCACCCTCAAGCGCATCGATAGATTTGAGCTCTTTGCCGTTGAGAAGGATCTTGACCTCTTGTGCCTTATCCATAGTCACAGACTGTTCATTGGCGTAGAAGTCCCCTTTGCCGCCCATATGTGCAACATACGCTTTAGAGTTTTCGGCAAACGGCTTCAGTCTATGCGGGTGTTTCTGCGCATAGTTTTTTACCGCTCTTGCCGCACGTCTGTCAGAGTTACCTTCACGCAGTACAGGGTTGACCGCAGAACCGAGACAAACACTGTATTTTGCCTGAATTTCTTTCTCTTCAGGAGTTTCCGGATTTTCCGGATAGTTTGGAATGTCAAATCCCTGAGACTGAAGCTCTGCGATACACTCTTTGAGCTGACCGACAGAAGCAGAGATATTTGGAAGCTTGATAATGTTCGCTTCAGGTTTAAGCACAAGCTCCCCGAGCTTTGCCAGCTCATCTTCAGCGAGTCCCATTGCTGCGAGCACTCTACCCGCGAGTGAAATGTCACTAAGCTTTACATCTACACCTGCTGCATTGGTGAATTTGCTCACTACAGGCAAAAGTGAATAGGTTGCCAAAGCCGGAGCTTCGTCGATTTTAGACCAAATAATCGTTGGTTTAGACATGTGTATTCCTTGAATTATATTTTATTGTAGAAAGATTGTAGCACTTCTATGGTTGAAGCGGATTGAAAAGGGATGTTTCTAAAAAGTTATATTTTTATTTGTTTCCATACTACACAGATGCAGTGGGAGTAATGCTAAGGTAATATTCTTGCATTACAATTGGGGTGTTCGGATATGATACCGAAGAATACAGGGATTTTCCCTAAAGGATAATAGAAATGAAAAAGTATGGGACATTGGCGGCAGCTCTCTGGCTGTCAACACTTTCACTCTATGCCTCAGAAGGACAGATCAAGCGTGAATTTACGGTCACGCAAATCGCACTGGATACCCAGCATGCCCAACTGGAGCAAGAGGAGATGCCGGAAGATGAGAACAGTTCATCAACGCAACATCAAACACAAGGAGGTGATACTGAGAAATAATCCTATAATCCCGGATCCTGCACCCTGCATATCCCTTCCTTCAACACGTATGTTCGCATGATTCGGGATGCCAACACAACAACGATACAGAAATTTAGTCTCCATAAACAGATGTATTGAAACTTCCCGCTTTCTGTCCCCTTACTCCTGGGACAGAAAGCAGTCACATTTCCGAAATCTAATTCTCTTTTTTGAATCCAAGCTCTTCAAAGGTCTGAACGACTTCCGCATCGATCGCCCTCATATATTTGATACGCTCTTCGTCTTTGAACTCAAGTGCATTAATCCAGTTGTCCACACTTGCATACCCTACATGCAGTTCATTTTTCCCTTTTGGAACATAGAAATAGACTGAACAGGGCGCAAAGAGACCTGCCTGAGGTACCCCATGGTTGAAGATAGAGTTGGAGAACTTGAAGTGGCACAGCAGCGAAACCCAATAGGCATCATATTTGTCAAAGTCAAGATCCCTGTCACTGTACTCAAACTTCAGATCGATAAACCCTGCGATGATAAAGTCATGCTTGGTAAAGTACTCATCATGCTTCATCACGAAATTTTCGACAAACTCTTCCATATCATCCGGTGTCTCGAACTTCATTACAAGCTTGTTAAGTCCTTTTTCCGGCAGTGGTTTGGTATGTCTTATCTCTTTTGTCTTCGTCGGCTTGAGCTCTTTAACAACAAGATCATCCAGTTTGTTGATCATCGTGGTAAATGAGGCTCTGGCTTTTGGATCCTTCTCACCGATGATGTCAAGCATCGTATCTGGTGCGAGATGTCCATACCAGGTGTTGTCATCATTTTTCTTGTCAAGTGTTTTGTAGACCAGGAAGTTGAAAGGCGTATAGGCACCAAAGTCAGGATTGTGCAAGAGCAGCGGTCTGATCTCATTTAGATTGGTGATATCATAAAAAGAGATCATCTCGACATTGCGTTCCTTGTACTTTTCATAATAGAAATTTTCGATGTGTGTGTTTGCCTTGACGATAGAAAATCCGATCTTTTCGATCTTCTTTTTCATAAAGGCATCAATCGCGGTATCCTGATTGCCCTCCGACCCAAAGAGTTTGGCTGTCAAAGCGCCTTCTGTTTTGTTCTCAACAGGTGCTGTCGCATGCAAAAGCCCGACTGTCAATACCAAGCCTGTCAGTAAATGTGTGATCTTCATATTTTTCTCCTTTTTTACAAAAAATCCACTACTATTCTATCAGATATATATAAAGAATAGCCATAGATTTACTCAATGATGGCTATTGTACAAAATGACAGAATCGTCCGGATACTTTATCGTAACTGTGTGAAAAATGTGTGTAGTTTAAGGAGAGAAAAGAAAGAGTGACAGCGGAACACCGCTATCACATGGCAGAACGATGCTGCCCAGATCGTATACAAGGAGAGATGCGCCTACTCTTCGTCAGGCTCTTCTCCAATAGCACCGGCTTCGAGCATGCCATACATACCCGCTTCGACCTCTTTGGCAAGCTTGAGAAGCTCAGGAGTCAGTTTTTTACCGCCATGGATCATAAGATCAAGCTTCATCGTGTAGAGATAGATGTCCCCGTTTGGCTCTTCGATGATACCGATACGGCACGGCATAAATCCGATGAACTCACGAGAGTAGTTGAGGAAATAGTCCGCAATTGTCGGAGAACAGTAAGAACGGATCTGTGTATAGACACCGTTTTTTCTTGGCATTACTTTGTGATCTACCATCGCAAGACCGTGTTGGCTGGCAACTTCATCCATCACTTCGATCGCATTGTCAATCGCTTCCTGCTTGCTCATACCTTCAGGGATCGTCATCTTTTTCTTGATGATCATACCTTTGGCAGGGTCACCTGTCTCAAGTACCTTACCCGCCATATCCATATAGGCACCGAGTGCACCGGAATCAAACTGCTTGAGTGTGCTGCCGTATTTTGCTACGACGATGATCAGACCCGCTACTACCAACGCACCGATAAGTGCCAAGATCGTTTTGATAAATTTCATTGTTATCCTTTTAACCGTTAAATTCGAGCACTATTATAAAACCTTTTTTTAAAATTGAGATTAAATGACTCCTATTTTATCCTCCAAAACCCTATGATGCTTCCATAGAGAGCGGTTCCACAAGATAGACCCCCAGTGACTTCGCCTCTTCGAGTATCCTCTCACTGACTTTGAATTTACTCTCGATGATCACATCGGCAAGCTTGGACTTGATATGCAGCTCCAAAGGACGCTTGCCCGGATGGCGCTCTACGAGGCACATCAACTCCTCTACTGTTCTCGCATCGGGCATCAGGTTGAGTGCGAGAATGAGCGGCGGCTGTTCGGGTTCAGGTGTGTGTTTCTCCTCTTTTTTGACCTTGACCTTCTCTTTTTTGGCATCTTTGAGTGATTCAATCTTGAGGATGTTCATCCGGGTAAAGTCACCATCTTTTGTGATCTTGACCTTGAAAGCGATCGGCTTGGTGATGTCGAAGTCCTCTTCAAGCTCTTTGAGACGATTCTCGAAGAGCATCAGCTCAATATTGCCGTGCAGATCCATGATGTTGGCGATGCCGAACTTGTTACCCTTTTTGGAGATCTTCTCTGTGATGCTCTCTATTTTTCCTATAAAAAGCGCCTGTGAGCCGTCAGCCAGGTCGTCTATCTCTGAGCTGAGCGTATAGTTGATACTCTCGAGGGTTTCACGGTACTTGTCGAGCGGATGCCCGGAGACGTAGAAGCCCAATGACTCCTTCTCCATCTCGAGTATCTCCATCGGCTCGAACTCCTCCATCTCTTTGAGCTCCAGCTTCACCTGTGTCATCTCCACATCATCGCCCCAGAGCGAACCGAGCGCCTGTTTCTTGGCATCTCCTGCTTTCTTGGCTGTCTCGATGATCTCCTCTATCTGGCTGAGCATCGCTTTACGGCTGTAGCCGAAGCTATCCAGCGCGCCTGCCTTGATGAGTGATTCGATCACCTTTTTGTTCACCTTGGTCGAATCGATACGCGAAACAAAATCCGAGAAATCTTCAAACGGCGCTTCATCCCGCGCTTCGAGGATAGAGTTGATCGCGATATCCCCTGCCCCTTTGATCGCCCCCATACCGAACATGACGACCTCATCACCGTCGATATTGGTCGCTTCAAAAACCAGCCCCGAACGGTTAATATCCGGCGGCAGGAGTTTGATGCCCATACGCTTGAGCTCATCGACATACTTGACGACTTTATCCGTATTGTTCTTCTCCAGCGTCAGGATCGCCGCCATAAACTCTGTGGGGTAGTAGTACTTCAGGTAGGAGGTGTAGAAAGTGACCATCGCATAGGCTGCCGAGTGGGATTTGTTAAACCCGTATCCGGCGAACTTCACGATCAGGTCAAAAAGCTCTTCCGCTTTGGCACGGTCAAACCCTTTTTTCTGTGCACCATCGGCAAACTCTCCTTTGAGCTTGTCCATCTCCTCTTTGATCTTCTTACCCATCGCACGACGCACCAGATCTGCCCCACCGAGACTAAAGCCACCGATCGTCTGCACGATCTGCATAACCTGCTCCTGATAGACGATGACCCCGTAGGTCGGTTTGAGGATCGGTTCAAGTTCGGGGAACATATAGGTAATCTCTGCACGCCCGTGCTTACGCTCGACGAAGTCATCGAGCATCCCCGACTCCATAGGTCCAGGACGGTAGAGTGCGAGCATCGCGATGATGTCTTCAAAGCCGGAGGGCTTTAGTTTCTTTGCCAGATCCTGCATCCCGGCAGATTCGATCTGGAAGAGTCCGAGTGTCTCACCTGTTGAGATATACTCATAGACTTTGGGGTCTTCGATATTCTCCTCGACGAAGTTGATCCGCTTGCCGTGACGTTTTTCGACCAGTTGCAGCGCCTCTTCGATGACAGTCAGGGTCTTGAGCCCAAGGAAGTCGAACTTGATCAGGTCGACATCTTCGACATACTTCCCGCTGTACTGCGTCGCCAGCGTATCAAGCCCTGTCGGCTTGAAAAGCGGCGTTTTTTGCCATAAAGGTTCGTTGGAGATCACCACCCCCGCAGCGTGCGTACCGGCATTTCGGTTGAGCCCCTCAAGAGCCAGTGCATACTCCCAGACCCGTTTTGCCTGTGGATCGCTCTGAAGCAGCTCTTTGATCTTGGGTTCTTTCTCATAGGAGCTTTTGAGGTCGATACCCAGTTCATCGGGGATGAGCTTCGCCATCGCATCCGCTTTGGAGTACGGCATATCAAGCACCCGCGCGACATCACGGATGACCCCTTTGGCAAGCAGCTTACCAAAGGTGATGATCTGCGCGACATTCACACGCCCATACTTCTCTACCACATAGTCGAGTATCTCCTGCCTACGTGCCTGACAGAAGTCCATATCGATATCGGGCATACTTACACGCTCAGGATTGAGGAAACGTTCAAAGAGCAACCCGTAAGGCATCGGGTCGATATCGGTGATCTCCAGAGAGTACGCTACGAGTGACCCCGCCGCAGACCCCCGCCCTGGCCCTACAGGGATGCCCATATCCTTGGCAGCCTTCACAAAGTCCCATACGATGAGCATGTAGCCGGGGAACTTCATGTTGTTGATGATGTCTATCTCCACCTGCAGTCTGTCACGGTACTCCTGATGTTTTGCTTC
>WFYB01000098.1 GCA_015490315.1 Sulfurovum sp.
CGCGCCATATCCTCTTTGGTATTGACCTTGGAGAGGTTGACAGATGCGAGGTTACAGACTGCCGTGTCACCGTCGATCTTCTCCTTCTCTACGATCCATATCTGCTTGCCGCCGATACTGTCAAGTGCCGTGATCTTTTTGGCAGGTTTGGTCATACCGTTGTCAACGGTGACAAGCTCCTCCTCTTCGAAGGATTGGCGACTACCGTCCTCGTAGATCACAAGCGTCTTATAGTGGTTGGGTGCCGTGTTCTGGAAGATCTCCGTACAGAGGTTCGTGCTGCGGATGATACCGGCATGCTTGTTGGGGTTGGCACGGTTGGCAGTATCTTTGAATGTCAAGAACGGGTTACCCGTCTCAAAGTAAGAACGGAGTATCTCTTTCCAGAGTCCCTTGGCGGAGATACGCTCTCTGGTGATATTGTCATCGCTGTTCTCAAGCTCGATATAGCGTTTCTCGAACTCTTCTCCGTAAAGGTTTGTCAACTCCTTGACCTCAAACGGATCAAAGAGTGTCCACATCTCATCATTGGCAACACGTTCCATAAAGAGATCGTTGAGCCAGAGTGCGGGGAAGAGATCGTGTGCACGGCGGCGCTCTTCACCTGAGTTTTTCTTCAGGTCGAGGAAGTCACGCACATCGACATGCCACGGCTCGATATAGACTGCGATCGCCCCTTTGCGTGTACCGAGCTGATCGACTGCGATAGCAACATCATTGGCGATCTTGAGGAACGGTACGATACCGCCTGCGGCATGCTTGTGTCCGTCGATATAGGAGCCCATCCCGCGCACCTGTGTCCAGTCCCAGCCGATACCGCCGCCGAACTTGCTCAACAGTGCCATCTCTTTGTAGCCGTCGAAAATACCTTCGATGTTGTCAGGGGTGGAGCCGATATAACAAGAGCTAAGCTGGTGTCTCGGTGTACGGGCATTGGAGAGTGTCGGTGTCGCTGCCATCACTTCAAACTTGCTCAAGATATCATAAAACTTCTTCGCCCATGTCTGACAGTCGAACTCATTTTGCGCCAAGAACATCGCCACACCCATAAAGAGCTGCTGCGGCAGTTCGATTGGCACCTCCTCTTTGTCTTTGATCAGGTATCTGTCATAGAGTGTACGTATCCCCAGATAGGTAAACTGCAGATCACGCTCAGGTTTGATATAGTCGTTGAGATCATCCAGGTCATACTTCTCTTTGAGCCCCAGTACGATCCGCCCCTCTTTCTCTCCTCGCTCAAAGTACTCTCTGAGGTGGTGGTAGCCTGTAAAGCCTGTCACTTTGTGATAGAGGTCATAGAGAAAAAGTCTCGAAGCGACAAAGGTCCAGTTAGGTCTGTCGATGTCAATCTTGTCAACTGCTGTCTTGATCAGTGTTGTTTGGATCTCTTCGGTCGTGATCATGTCACGGAACTGCAGTTTCGCATCGACCTCAAGCTCACTTTGACTCACGCCCTCAAGCCCTTCGACTGCCGCTGATGTATACTTCTGGATCTTGGTCACATCCAGTGTCTCGACACGCCCGTTTCTTTTGACTACTCTTATCATACACGCTCCCTAGATATACAAAAATACCTGTCATTTCACAGGTTCAATTAATCCGATTTTACTCAAATAATCCTTGCTCGGGAGTTAATTTGATGTATCATTTTTAGGCATTTTTTTTATAAGATGAAGTGATACTTTTGCAAGCACCGCGCAGCCCGGCAATGCATCCAAAACGGGACTTGTTTTAGAAAAAATCAGAAGCAGAAAAATAACAGAGAACTAAGGGTTAAGGATTAAGGATTAAGGATGTGGAGTGTGGAATATCTGATTATACTCCAAAACCAAATAGGCGGAGTGCGCTGTAGATTTGAGGGTTGTGCCAAAGGAGCTTACGAGCAGTAAGTGACTGCGCGCATCTCCCTCAAAGATGCAGTGCAATCCGCCTATTTAAAGACGCGATCGAAGATTTTGTCTACGTTTTTGGTGTAGTACTCGTAGTTGAAACACTCCCTGATCTGCTCTTCACTCAGCTTCTCTCTGAGCTCTTTGTCTTCAAGCAGATACTGCAGGTAGCGGGATTCACCCTTTTCGTTGACAGTCGGCTTGCCCTGCTGGATCTCTTCCCATACTTTCATCGCGTTGCGCTGTACGATCTTGTAGGCATCTTCACGGCTGACACCTGCTTTTGGCAGTTCGAGCAGGACACGCTGTGAGAAGACCAGTCCGCCGGTGAGGTTGAGGTTTTTCATCATGTTTTCAGGCATGACGGTCATGTTGGCGATGACACCGTTCATACGGTGGAGCATGAAGTCTGTCGTGACAAAGGCATCAGGCAGCCAGAAACGCTCGGTAGAAGAGTGGGAGATGTCACGCTCATGCCAGAGGGCGACATTTTCCATCGCAGGGGTTGCGTAGGCTCTGATGATGCGTGCGAGTCCTGTGATGTTCTCTGTGAGGATTGGGTTACGCTTGTGCGGCATAGCAGAAGAGCCCTTCTGTCCTTTGGCAAAATACTCCTCTACTTCATAGACTTCTGTACGCTGCCAGTGGCGTACCTGCACGGCGAACTTCTCTACTGAAGATGCCAGCAGTGCCAGTGCGGAAGCAAGACGTGCATAGCGGTCACGCTGGATCACTTGGTTGGAGACGGGTGCGGGCTTGAGTCCAAGCTCCTCCATCGCATACTCTTCAAGCTCAAGCGGGGCATGTGCGAAGTTACCCATCGCGCCGCTGATCTGACCTACTCTGATCACTTCCATTGTCTCTTCAAGGTTTTTAAGATGTCTTGCCATCTCGTCATACCAGACTGCCAGTACCAGACCAAAGGTGATAGGCTCACCGTGGATACCGTGGCTGC
>WFYB01000099.1 GCA_015490315.1 Sulfurovum sp.
AGCTGCGCAGTGCCTAAGCGTATTGCCTGTTAAGCTGTTCGAGGGAATCTTCGAGATGCTTGAAGTAGCCTTTGGCGATCGGCAGCTCTTTCCCGGTTTTGAGATAGGTATTGTACTTGACAAGAAGGTCGGCGATACCACCGGTACCGATATTGGTCGCTGAGCCTTTGAGGCTGTGTGTCAACCTCTCCATACGGGTAAAATCTTTTTCCTCTATCGCCTCTTTGATTAGAGGAATTTGTGCTTTGATCTGCTCGATAAGCTCTTTGACAAAACTGACTGCTTCTTCTTCACTCAAACCCATTTCGATCAGTCGGTTGTGGTCGAACCGACCGTAGTTTGCTACAGGAAGGGTGAGACTTTTTTCTTCGGATTCGGCAGATTTTTGGATCTTAGATGATGCAGGTGTTTCCGTTTTGGTCTCTGTGGAGTGATCCTGGGAAGCAGAGGGAGGTGTAGGCTTTGGTGCATGTCTGGACCGTCTCTCTGCCTGATAGCGTTTTTCATTGCGGTATTCAAGGTAGACAATACCAAGGACAATAACTATAAAGATTGTGATAACTGCAGCTGTGAACATCTCTCCTCCCTTTCTACCCCAAACTATAACTTATTAAGGTTTATAGTTTGGTTTTGCTATAATAGTCTCAATCTAAAAAGAGGGTCATTGATGATTATAGATACACATTGTCATCTCGATGATGAACGCTACAAAGAAGATCTGGATGAAGTGATTGCCCGTGCGAAAGCAGAAGGTGTTGAGAAGTTTATCATCCCTGGAGCCGATCCTTCGACTCTAAAAAGAGCTGTGGAAATAGCTGAAAGATATGAGGATGTCTATTTTGCTGTGGGTGTACACCCCTATGATGCCCGGAGCTATGATAGAGCCTATTTGGAGCAGTTTGTCTCGCATCCCAAGTGTGTAGCGATCGGAGAGTGTGGGCTGGATTATTTCCGTCTGCCTGAGGACCCTGCGGAGATAGAGGCGGAAAAAGCACTGCAAAAGAAGGTCTTTGTCGATCAGATTCTCTGGGCAAAGGCGCTGAAGAAGCCTCTGATCGTGCATGTACGGGAGGCGAGTGCCGATGCTTTGGAACTGCTGGACAAATATGCTGGAGAACAGGGAGGCGTACTGCACTGCTACAATGCGGATGAATCCCTTTTGAAACTTGCCAAAAAGAACTTCTATTACGGTATCGGCGGTGTATTGACTTTCAAAAATGCCCGCAAACTTATCAACGTCTATCCCAAGATCCCCTCTGACAAACTGATCGTAGAGACGGATGCCCCCTATCTGACACCGCATCCGCACAGAGGGAAGCGAAATGAACCAGCCTATACGAAACTTGTCGCAGAAAAGATGGCGGAACTCAGCGATAAAGAGCTTAGGGATATCGCGGCATTGACTACTGATAATGCCGGCAGACTTTTCTCGTTGACAGCTTGATAGGAGTGGTTTTGCGGGTCATTCTCCTGATACTCTCTTTTGTCGGCATTCTCTATGCACAGAGTGTAGCCAGAGACTATCCGAGCTACAGGTATGTCTTTTCTGAGTTTGACGTCGAGCCTTCTTTTGTCGATAATGAGATCTTTGTCAAATTCGTCAGGGCAAACGAGCGGAAGATCAAGCTTTTTTACAAGCGTTCGATCAAACGGGGAGAGATGCTTCTGCCTATTTTGCAGCGCAAACTGATGGATGACGGACTTTCGGATCTTTTTGTCTATCTCTCGATGGTAGAGTCAGGCTTTGCTACCGATATCGTCTCTTCCAAGAAAGCGGTAGGGCTCTGGCAGTTTATGCCTGCAACCGCCAGATCTTACAAACTGACAGTCTGTGATACGGTAGATGAACGGTGTGATCCTGATGTCTCTACTGACGCTGCCATCGCACATCTTGAGAAGCTTCACAAAAAATTCGGCAAATGGTACCTTGCCATGATGGCATACAACTGCGGAGAAGGAAGGTTGCGCAAAGCGATCGCACAAAGCGGTTCTGAGAATCTTGAGGTTCTGATCGGCAAGGAGAGTACACTGCCGCGCGAAACACGTCTTTATATACAGAAGATACTGCTTGCAGCAATGATCGGTGAAAGTATTTCGCTCGGATTCGAACAGATGTCCAAGAGCAAAGGTGGCAAAGGACTGATGCGTGTGACGGTCAATGGAGGTGAACGGTGGTCGGATCTGGCTTCTCTTTTGGATATGAATATATCAGCACTGAAAAGAGTAAATCCTGCCTACAAAGGAGAAGCGCTGCCCAAAAGAGATAAACACTATGATATCTATATTCCGGAAGAGAAGATATA
>WFYB01000100.1 GCA_015490315.1 Sulfurovum sp.
AAAAAGCGCGTTTTGTTCTCAGGGAGATTGTTGAGCTCTATCCCGCCGAAAGCGACACGTTTGAGGTCAAGGACATTGGCACCGAAGTGCGCGAAAAATCGTCTCAGCTCCCTGTTTTTGCCTTCATTGATCGTGACACGAAGCTTGGTAAAGTTCTTTCCCTCGCCGCGGATTGCCATATCGACAAACGGGGCAAACTCCATGCGCTCTATTTTGCTCTTCTCATGGGCACCGGCACTGGCATCTTCAAGCACAAGCCCCTCCCGCATTGCATCGATCATCTCCTGTGTTAACGGTTTGTCGATCTTGAGATTGTAAGTACGGTCGAGTTTACTCTCCATCAGAGCCGTAGCGACCTCTACATTGTCTGTCAGGATCAAAAGTCCCTCTGAGGCATAGTCGAGCCTGCCTACAGGGATAAAGTGCCTAAATTTACCCGGGAGCTTGTGGTAGATGGTCGTCCTGCCCCTGTCATCCTTTTTGGTGACCAGTACCCCTTTGGGTTTGTTATAGACGATGGCTGTGATCTCTTTTTTCTCTTTGACCGGTTTACCCTTGACGGTCACGAGATCTCCGGGCTGTACTTCATAGCCGAATTCACGCATGGGCTGCTTGTTGACTTTGACCTCACCCTCTTCGATGAGTTTGTCGGCTTCCCGTCGCGAATATTTGCTGTTGTGTGATATAAATTTGTTTAGTCTCATCTCTTTGTACCTTTGGGGATAGTCATCGTTTTATGCCTGCATTGACCAGATCGTGGATATGTAAAATACCGATGATTCGATCATCATCATCTACCAACGGCAGAAGCTGAATACGGTTGTTCTCCAGAATCTCCAGCGCTTCACTTGCGAGGAGCTCTGTATTGCGGTAGCGTTTGGGCTCTTTGCTTGCATATTGGATCGCAGGGTGATCCATGTCAAACGACTCCTGCATCAATGCACGCCTGAGATCTCCGTCGGTAAGAAGGGCAGCCAGACGACCCTCTTTGTCAGTAAGCAGCACGCTGCCCAGCTTGCCTTCGCTCATGATCACGACAGCATCTTTCAGCGGTGTTGTCTCGTCGGCAATGGGCAGACTCTCTGTACGCATCAGATCTTTGACTTTGACAAAGAGTTTCTTGCCGAGGCTGCCTCCTGGATGAAATGAGGCAAAGTCCTCTTTTTTGAAGCCCCGTTTTTGCATCAATGCTACGGCAAGTGCATCTCCAAGTGCCATGGTCAGCGTCGTAGAGGTCGTAGGAGCGACACCCAGCGGGCATGCTTCGCGCTCTACTGAGATATCAAGCCAGACATCGGCATAGCGTCCCAGTGACGAATCGGGATTGCCTGTCATGCCTATGAGAGGAATCTCAAAGCGTTTGATATGCGGCAGGATCTTGGTCAGCTCTTCACTCTCTCCGCTGCTGCTAATCGCAAGGAGGGTGTCCTCTTTGCCGATCATGCCCAGATCTCCGTGCAGCGCCTCGGTAGGGTGGAGGAAAAAACTCGACGTACCGGTACTGGCGAATGTTGCTGCCATCTTTGCACCGACAAGCCCCGATTTGCCAACTCCGGTGATAATCAGTTTGCCTTTGGTCTGCAGGATGGTATCAACAGCATTGAGAAAGTTGGTATCGAGACGTTTCGCTGCCTTTTTGAGGGCATCCGCTTCGATATGCAGCGTCTCTTGTGCAATTTCTATTAGATTCATTACGCTCTGCTTTATATTAGAATTTTAGTGAGAAATTATAGCATAATCGGGGGAATAGGTGTAGTTGTAAACAGAGGCATCAATGTGCCCCTGCTATCTTAGGATTGTTTGCTTGTGGAGACTTCTCCGGCATCGACACGTTTGGAAAACTCTGTCTCTTCACCTGCGGCAAGCGCTTTTGCCTGCTCTACCCAGTTTTCACGTTTGACACGCCCCGGGAAGGCTACATTGGCATCGACCCATTTGATATTCTCTTCGGTCCAGTTGGCTATCTGGTCAAAATGGTAGATACCTTGATTGTTAAGGGTCTCTTCGATCTTGACACCGATCCCTTTGATGCGGGTGAGGTTATCTTTTTCTCCATTTCGGGGTTCGGAGAGGAGCAGGGGTGCGGTGCCCGTTGCCTCGGCAGAGAAGCCCTCTGCGTCCGAACTCTCTTCAGCGGTGCACTCTGAGGACTCTCCATGGCTGTCGTCCGATCCGCACTGGATATCGTCCGAACAGCTGCTTCTTCCGAAAAGGTATCCGATAATAAAGCCCAGGAGGGCAGCCAATAGTAGACACAGGATCATTTGTGAAGCGATTTCTAACATAATTATTCTCCTAAAATATTGATTTCAACACGGCGGTTCTTCTGTTTGTTTTCCGCACTTGTATTGGGTACGAGAGGTCTGCTCTCGCCATAGCCTACGGCTTTGAGTCTTGCCGCATCGATCCCTTGCTCTACAAGAGCCTTTTTGACGCTGTCAACTCTGGCTTGGGAGAGCCTTTGGTTGAACTCTGCATTGCCGTCCGAATCGGTATGTCCGGCGATCTCGACACGGATATGCGGATACTTGTTGAGGATCTCGGCAAGCTTATTGACCGTCTCGCGTCCTTTGGGTGTGAGTGTGCCCTTTGCGACCTCAAATTCGATGTTCTCTATTTTGAGTAGTTTGGCGATATTCTCTTTGGCGGCTTGTGCCTCTTTTTGAGCTTCTTGTGCAAGCTGGAGACGCTTTTGCTCCGCTTCTTTGGCAGCCATTTCAGCTTTGCGTGCAGCCTCTTCTGCTTCGGCAGCGGCTTTTGCCTCTGCTTCCGCTTTGAGACGTACAGCTTCTTGCGCTTGGGCTTCTGCTTTGAGGCGGGCAGCTTTCGCAGCCTCTTCTTCAGCAGCTTTTTGGAGCAGGGCAGGGTCTATTCTGGTCTGATCGACAACCGGGATCTTGCTCTGTGCCAGCAGGGTTTTCATACGATCGAGTGCTGCCTGATCTTTTGCCAGTCCATTGACGACAAAACGGTGATCATTGTACTCGATATACCCTTGGGTAAACTCTTGGGCAAAGAGAGGGAGCATATGTGCTGCCAGAGGGATCGCCCCTTCGGTATCAATATAGGTGTTGCTGTGGGATATACGATCCAGTCGTACTCCCTGAGGGACAGTGTGAGCAAGTGTATTTGCCTCTTTCTCATCATGGAAGGTACCCCGTAAAGCAAGGCTGTTCCCTTGTTTGTCGATCCTGAATGAAACAGGCTCTTTGGGGAGGAGTACCACGCTATTGTCTTCTGTAAGGATGGTTGAGCGGTTAAGCATATGTTCCATCTCTCGTTTGGCGGCATAGGAGTCTACAGTGCCGCTGACGGAGAGCTTGTTGTCATGAAACCGGATACGCCCCTCTTTGTAGTGGTTGGCAAAATGGGGGATAATGGTCTCTACCAAAACAATCACCTCTTCGGCGACAAGCGTCTGGTTTGTAGAGGTATTGCCTATCTGCAGAGGGTGTTTGGTATGGGCAAAAGCTTCTACAAGTGCTTGCTGCTGTGCAGTATCTTTGAATCGGCCGCTTAGACGGTAGGTATCGCCCTTTTGGATGATATCAAAGTCTATCGGCTGGAGATCATTCTGATGCAAGTCGGCTGCCGCTGTTGCGAGTGCAGGGGCTTTGTGTGTTGTGTGGATGGTGCCTACTTTTGTGGTGACACAAAGTATCATCAGCAAGAGAAACAGCCCTATCCAAGGCCAAATCTTTTTCATCTTCTTCCTTTCCCTGTGAGAGTACGGGCTTAGTTTGCAAAACCCTTATGGATTATTATACATACTTTTAAAAGGAAAATGCTTAGAAAAGAGGAGTGGTCAAAGAAGCTATCAGCATAGCTTCTGCCCAAAGGTAGGGCAGAATATGTTATACGAGAAAGACAGTCGGGATGATTAGCGGGTATCTCTTTTTTGTTCGTACGACATGTTTGCGTACGGTTGCTCTGATCTCGTTTTCAAAGAAAGTATGATCCGGGGTGACATCTTTTTTCATGTTCATCAGCATTGTTTCAAGCAGCTGTTTGATCTCTTTGGCAAATTTTTTGTCCTCTTTGTCGGGGATGAGCCCGTAGCTGGTGACTACCGGGTCACCGATCAGTTTGTGCTCCTTTTCCGCGATCTTCGCAACGATATTGATGATGCCGTCCTCAGCAAGCTTCTGTCTGTCGAGTACAACATCATCTTCGATAGTCATGTTGTTCTGGTTGTCGATATAGGTCTTGCCCGATTTGACGGTCTTAACCTTTTTGAGATACTTTGGTGTGATCTCTACCTGATCGCCGTCGCTCATCAGCAGGATATTGCGCTCGTCTACCCCACACGCCACAGCTGTTTTGGCATGTGCTGCGATATGGTTGTACTCTCCGTGTACCGGCAGGAAAAATTTGGGCTGGATCAGTCTGAGGATCAGCTTTTGCTCCTCCTGTGCCGCGTGTCCTGAGACGTGAATATCGGAGAACTCTTTGTAGCGCACAGTGACGCCGGCTTTGATCAGCAGGTTCATCAGCTTGGAGACTGATGCTTCATTGCCCGGGATCGCAGAGGCGGAGATGATGACTGTGTCGCTTGGCTTGAGTTTGACATGTCTGTGCTCATCGGTCGCCATACGGTTCAGTGCTGCCATCGTCTCGCCCTGAGAGCCGGTCGTGACGATGAGGATCTCTTCATCGGGGTACTTGTTGATCTCATGTGTTTCTATGAAGTGCTTGTCCGGAATATCAACAAACCCGAGTGCTCTGTTGGTCTCGACATTTCGCTCCATCGATCGTCCGATGATACAGATCTTTCTGCCATGCTTGACACCGCGCTCCATGGCTTGGAAGATACGGTGCACGTTGGAAGAGAATGTAGACATGATCACACGCCCTTGTGCCATATCGAAGAGCTGATCGAAGGTCTTGCCTACGACCTTTTCACTCTTGGTAAAGCCCGGGTTGTGCGAGTTGGTAGAGTCAGAGAAGAGACAGAGTACGCCTCTCTCACCATAGTGAGCGATACGCTGAAGATCCATGGTGTAGCCGTCTACCGGTGTATGGTCGACTTTGAAGTCGGCCGTATGGTAGAGGATACCCGCAGGTGTTTCGATCGCAAGTGAGCAGGCATCGATGATGGAGTGGGTGTTGTGGATCCACTCGATTTTCATATCACCGATTTCATACTGTCTGCGCTTGATAACGAAGTTGAAGTATTTTGTATCGGCACTGAGCCCATGCTCTTTGAATTTGTTTTCGATCATTGCCAGTGCGAGCGGTGTACCGTAGATCGGAAACTTCAACTCTTTGAAGAGATATGGCATCGCACCGATATGGTCTTCGTGTCCGTGTGTGATCACGACTGCTTTGATCTTGTCTTTGATCGTATGGAGGTAGGAGAAGTCAGGTACCAGGATATCCACCCCGTGCATCGTCTCATCGGGGAAACTCATACCCACATCGATGACGATGGCAGAGGTTTCCGTCTCGAGTACTGCCATGTTGCCACCGATCTCACCCAGACCGCCAAGCGGCGTAAATCTCACTTTACCTTTGCTGGCGATATCGATCTTCTTCCACGGTGCCATTCTGGCTTCTTGGACACGTTTGTTCTCAGCGATCGCTGCTTTCATCTCATCATTGACTGTTGTGACGTTCTTACGTTTGTTGCGGTTGCGATTGTTATTATTGTTGTTGCCGCCGGGCTTGTTGCCCTGATTGGGTTTTCTGTTATTGTTATTGTTGCGGTTGTTGGGTTTTCTGTTCCCGCCTTGCTGGTTCTGTCTGTTTTGACCTTGTCCGTTCTCTTCCCTGTTTCCCTCTCTATTCGGGTTGTTCCTGTTTGGATTGGGTTTGCGGTTGGGGTTTGGCTTTCTGTTTTGACCCTGTTCTGTTTTGTTGGGATTGTTGTTGGCTCTATGGGGGTTAGGGCGTCTCTCTCTTTGTGCTGTTCTTTGCTCTTGATTTTGAGAGCTTGCGTTGTTTTGATTGTTGTTTTCCATCTAAATTATCCTTTAATTCATGATATAAGTGATGATAAATAGATGTCTCAGCTTCATGGGGTCTGATATTGGGATCGAGTCCCAGATCTGCAAAAGCGGATGCTACCAACGTTTTGGGAAAGGCAGCGGTGAGGTTTTTTGAGAGTTTCTTTCTCGGCTGCGCAAAAGCAACCTTTAGGAAGTTCTCAAACATCTCATCACTGAATGTCTGCTCTTTCTCTATCAAAAGCACGGCAGAAGTGACGTTTGGAGGCGGGACAAAGGCTTCGGGTTCTACTTCGAAACAAAGTCGCGCTTTTCCTACGCTCTGCGCAAGGACAGAGAGTGCCGAGAAGCTTTTTTGCCCCGGTTGGGCAGCAAACTTCTCGGCAACCTCTTTTTGCACCATGACCAGAACACTCCGGCATGCTGCATCCTTGAATGCTTTTAAGATAATGTTGGTGGCAATATAATAGGGCAGGTTGGCTACAAGATGATAAGGCTCATCCAGCAGGCTTCCCGACTCCCAACGCTCAAGCACATCCCCGCAGCGCAGTTCAAAACGCCCCTGTGAAATGGGTGTTTCAAATTCCGAAGTGAGATGCTCGCATAATCTTTTATCAACCTCAAATGCTGTGACATTACGAACTTTTACAAGTTCTTTGGTTAAATCACCTAAGCCAGGCCCGATCTCTGCAACCTTCAGGTCGTCATGGGGCATCGATTGGATGATTTTGTGGAGGTAGATCTCATTTTTGAGAAAATTCTGACCAAATTTCTTGGAAGCAAATTCGGCTAAATCCTCAATGATCATACTATAATCTACCTTTATAAGTATCCACTAACCCTCAGTAAGGGATAATTTCTGTATAATCTTACCATAAAAAAGCACAAATCAGAAATAAAACGGAAAACTATGGACTATTTTGCAAAAAGAATCATCCCTTGCCTCGATGTCAACGATGGGCGTGTCGTCAAAGGGGTGAACTTTGTAGGGCTCCGCGATGCGGGTGATCCTGTTGAAGTGGCGAAGCGTTACAATGAAGAGGGAGCCGATGAGATCACTTTCCTCGATATCGGCGCAAGCCATGAAGGGCGGGATACGATCGTGGATGTGGTCAAAAAAGTAGCACAGGAAGTCTTTATCCCTCTGACTGTCGGCGGGGGGATCCGTGAATTGAACGATATCTACAAGCTTCTCAATGTCGGATGTGACAAAGTGAGCATCAACTCCGCGGCGATCAAGAGACCGGCATTTATCGAAGAGGGTGCCAAGCGTTTTGGATCGCAGTGTATTGTCGTCGCGATCGATGCCAAGCGTACAGCTGAAGGCACTTGGCATATCTTTACCCACGGCGGGCGCAACGATACCGGCATTGATGCGATCGCGTGGGCGAAAGAGGCGTATGAGAGAGGTGCGGGAGAGCTGTTAGTTACCTCGATGGATGCCGACGGAACCAAAGCGGGATTTGACAACGAGCTCAACCGTAAGATCAGCGAAGCGGTCAGTATCCCTGTCATCGCCAGCGGCGGTGCGGGTACGATGCAGCATATCGAAGAGGCGTTTACCAAGGGCTCTGCCGACGCGGCACTTGCGGCATCGATCTTTCACTTCAAGGAGATCGACATCATGGAGCTCAAACACTATCTCAAGCAAAGAAATATCCCGGTGAGACTCTAAATGTTCATCTGTGCCGGCAAGAGCGAGCAGTTTGACTTTGCCCTGCCTGTAGGGATAGGACTGGTGGATGTCGCGATCTCTCTGACGCAGCGCTGTATAGCGCAAAAGCCGGATTTTCTATGTTTTGTAGGTACGGCAGGTAGTTACGGGGAGAAAGCGATTTTTGATATCATAGAATCCTGCCATGCTACACAGATCGAACAGAGTTTGATCCATGCAGATGCCTACACGCCACTCGAAGAGATCGTCAAAGGTATCTCTTCTTTGGGTAATGAGACCGAAACGGATTCGGTACTTTTTAAAAACCGGAATGTTTCACGTGAAACAGTCGTGAACTCCTCGAACTATATCACTACCAATGAGGCAGTAGGAGTGTGGTATAGAGATAGAAGTATCCATCTGGAAAATATGGAGTTCTATGCCGTAGTGAAAGTAGCGCAAATGTTCAGTATCCCCGCGATGGGTATTTTTGCCGTGACCAATTACTGTAACGAAGATGCACACAGAGATTTTATAAAAAACCATCAAGAGGCGATGGAGAGGTTGACGGAGTATACGAAACGGTATCTGTAAAATCTAAAGGGCAACCACGAGGGTTTGCCCCTACAGTTAAGATGGCCCGTAGGGGCACCTCTCGTGGGTGCCCTTTTTTAAAATAACAAAGATAAAGAAGTAAAAGATGACAAAACAAATCATTCAAGACCTGACAAAAGAAGCGCTTGCAGAAGAGATCAAGCCGGCATTCAGAGCCAAGCAGATCTACCAGTGGATCTACCACAAATATGTCACATCGTTTGAGGAGATGAAGAATCTTCCCAAAGAGATGCGGGCGGAACTCGAGGCAAAATATACGGTCACTCCGCTCAAAACGGTGATGGTACAAAACTCCAAAGACGGCAGCCGGAAATATCTCTTTGAGCTGCATGACGGACATACGGTCGAGGCGGTACTGCTCAAGATGCGTGACAAAGAGTATCATGAAGATGGCTCTGTAAAGCATCAGGAGCGCTATACAGTCTGTATCTCCTCTCAGGTAGGGTGCAAGGTAGGGTGCGCCTTTTGTTTGACTGCAAAGGGCGGTTTCATGCGAAACCTGATGGCAGGTGAGATCGTCGAGCAGGTACGTCTGATCAAAAAGGATAACGGTATCGATGCCAACCGTCGTGTCAACCTGGTCTTTATGGGGATGGGGGAGCCCCTTGACAATCTGGCTGAGGTAGCCAAATCGGTCAAGATCTTCGCCGATCCTGAAGGGATGGCAATCGCACCGCACCGCCAGACCATCTCTACTTCCGGACTCAGCACCAAGATAGAGAAACTGGGGAAAATGGAGCTGGGGGTCAATCTCGCCATCTCACTACATGCGGTCGATGATGCGTTGAGACAGAAGTTGATGCCGATCAACAAAGCCTACAATATCGAGTCTATCATCACTGCGGTCAAAAACTTTCCTGTCAACGACAGAAAGAGAGTGATGTTTGAGTATCTTGTCATCAAAGATGTCAATGACGATATCTCGGCAGCAAAGAAGCTACTTTCTCTGCTTGACGGTATCAAAGCCAAAGTCAATCTGATCTACTTCAACCCCTACGGCGGCACGGAGTTCAAGCGCCCATTGGATGAAGATATGAAAAAATTTCAGGAGTATTTGACAAAACGTGGACTACACTGTACGATACGCGAATCAAAAGGTTTGGATATCTCCGCAGCATGCGGACAGCTAAGAGAACAGGAATTGGAGAAAAATCATGGGTAGTGTAGATCTGGTATTGTTGGGAATTATTGTTGTGGTTGCTATAGTCGGTGTGGGCTGGTTTATCTACGAGGCGAGAAAGTAGCTTCTAACCTCTCTTGTTAAATACTCTTTCCTTTGGCGGGGCGATATGGCATCGCTCTGCCTCAAAATCGACTTTGCTTTCGATATAAAATTGTGCTCCGTAGTGAAAACGCAGACTCTGTGCATGTAGCATCAGCCTGGATGCACCCATCTCCCTCATTCTCTCGTCACTGGTTAGTGTCTGGTCGAGATAGCGGTTGGCAGCTTCAAAGGTGGTACCGTAGATAGGGTCGCCTAGGATGGGATGTTTCACGTGAAACAAATGGATCCTGATCTGATGGGTGCGTCCTGTATGGGGATAGCACGCCACAAGGGTCGCATCCAATGACTTGTCATATTTCAGCGGCTTGAAGTCTGTATGTGCACTTTTGCCCTCTGCAGAGATCAAGACCTTGTGTTTGGTCTCAGAGTAGTCCTGATTGACCTTGATCGGTTCGCTGACACTGAAGGGTGAGGTGATCCTGCCGTCTACCCAGGCGAGATAGGACTTTTGGATCTCTCTGTGCTCAAAAGCGCCTTTGAGATAACGCTCGGCATCCTTATGGCTGCTCGCCAGAAGCAGTCCGGAAGTCTCCATGTCGATACGGTGTGTGGCATTCGCCTTCTCTCCGGCATAGGTACGTATCTCATCGAGGATAGAGTATTTGGTCGCCATGGTATTGGGGTGTACCAGTGCTCCCGAAGGCTTCTCAAAGATCATAAAGTCGCGTGTTTTGAAAAGCGGCGGATTGTTTCTGCCCAGCGGCTTGAAGTGGACGATCTCGACTTCCCCCTCGATCCTTCTGCCTGTCGCAGTCATCGATTCCCCATCGATGAGAAGACGCCCCTTGCAGATAAGACGCTGTGCCTCCGCCTGAGTGAAACCGAAGGTACGCATGATGAAGACAAATGCGGGCATAGGTTCAGGTACTTGAAACTTCTCTTTGACGAATGGCACACTTACCTCTTTACAACTTTAGTTCGATGGGGTATCACATCCACAAAACCCTAAAAAAAGGTAAGATTTTCTAAATCAAGTTCGTAGGACTAGCCACATAGCTAATTCAAGAACTTTATTTAGGGAAGATTACTTGTTTTTAGGGTTCCCTTCGGGTTTTACGAGGTTTTTCATATGCTTAGACACATTTTTTGAATTAACCAGTTAGTCCTACAAAATGTGTCGTTGCCTATAAAAAACCTCGTAAAATTGTGGTTATGATACTCCATTGAACTCAGGTTAATAGCTATTTTGGTAGAATAATACCTAAATTTTCATGGAAGTCCGATATGTTTCACGTGAAACCTGTAGGGGGATATTGATCCCGTTTATATAGGTTTCAACGTAGATGCAGTGCAGAAGAGATCATGAAGAGAGAAACTTAGTAGAAAAGGGAAGAAATGGTAGAACGTTATTCACGTAAAGAGATGGCAGACAACTGGACTATGCAGGCAAAGTATCAGGCATGGCTGGATGTAGAACTTGCAGTTGTCAAAGCATGGAACAAGTTGGGGCTCATCCCCGATGAAGATGCCAAAAAGATCGTAGAGAATGCAGGCTTCTCGGTAGAGCGTATCGATGAGATCGAAGCGGTCACACGTCACGACCTGATCGCCTTTACCACATCGGTCTCTGAGACACTGGGTGAGGAGAGCCGCTGGTTCCACTACGGGATGACCAGTTCTGACACGGTCGATACTGCTGTCGCACTGCAGATGGTACGCTCGCTTAAGATCATCATCGAAGATGTCAAAATGATGATGGAGTCGATCAAAAAGAGAGCCTTCGAGCACAAAAAAACACTCATGGTCGGACGCAGCCACGGTATCCACGGTGAGCCTATCACCTTTGGTCTGGTACTGGCAGTCTGGTATGACGAGATGGCAAGACATCTTAAAAACCTTGAAGAGACAATGGAAGTCATCAGAGTAGGTCAGATCAGCGGTGCGATGGGTAACTTCGCACATGCCCCGCTTGAGCTTGAAGAGTATGCGATGGAGGAGCTCGGACTCAAGCCCGCACCCGTCTCCAACCAAGTGATCCAGCGTGACCGTTATGCACGTCTTGCTTCCGCACTGGCACTGCTGGCATCTTCAGTAGAGAAGTTTGCCGTACAGGTACGCCACTGGCAGCGTACAGAAGTCTATGAAGTAGAGGAGTATTTCGCCAAAGGACAGAAGGGCTCTTCTGCTATGCCACACAAGCGTAACCCGATCCTCACAGAGAACATCACAGGACTCGCACGTATCATCAGGGCCTACGCAACCCCTGCGATGGAAAATGTCGCCCTCTGGCATGAGCGTGACATCTCCCACTCTTCTACCGAGAGGTTCTGGCTGCCTGATGCCTTTGTCACGACAGACTTCATGCTCCACCGTATGAACGGTGTCATCGCCAACATGACCGTCATGCCTGAAAACATGATGAAGAACCTCAACCTCACCGGCGGACTGGTCTTCTCACAGCGTGTCCTGCTCGAACTGCCAAAAGCAGGTGTCAGCCGTGAAGATGCCTACAAGATCGTACAG
>WFYB01000101.1 GCA_015490315.1 Sulfurovum sp.
GTAAACGTTGGAGATTTACGATAGACTCGGGCAGTTGTATAAGCGCATTGTTCCCCAGATGCAAAATCCCTAAAGAGCTGAGTGCACCGATCGAGTCAGGCAGAGAGGCCAGTCTGTTTTTGCTCACATTCAGTGTGCTTAGATGAGAAAGAAGACCGATCTCCTCAGGAAGTATTGAAAGATGATTGCCATAGAAATAAAGCTTGCTTAAAGCGTGCATCCTTCCAATCATGCTTGGCAGCTCTTCAAATCTGTTATTGTATGCCCAAAGTACGGTCAAACTGGACAAATGTTCAAACGTTTCAGGAAGTATAGTTAAGCTGTTTTGAGCAATACTGAGTCTTTCCAATCGCCTTAAACTGCCCATCTCCTTCGGCAGCACGGTCAGTCTGTTCCTGCTGATATCAAGTACCTGCAGCTTATTCAGTTTGCCTATCTCTTTTGGAAGTCTGACCAGTCTATTTGAGTACAGCCAAAGTTTTTCCAAACGACCAAGATCCCCTATCTCCGCGGGGAGTTCCACCAAGCCGTTTGACTGCAACCACAGTTTTTCCAAATGACTAAGCTTGCATATCTCTTTGGGCAGTGTCTCTATCCTGTTCTCCCCAAGACTGAGCACAGACAAGCGATGCAGCCTTTCTATTGAACTCGGCAGTTTTTGCAGCCGGTTGTCATGCAGCCATAGCTTCGTAAGCCTTGAGAGTCTGCCTATCTCTTCAGGAAGTTCCCCTATCCCGTATGAGACCAACACCAGATCCTCAAGACCGGTCAGTGTAGCTCTCTTTCGAGGGAAACCTACCAAGCGTCCCGATTTACTTCTATGTATATCGGGTACATTACACCTCTCTGCCCACTCTCTTAACTGCTCAACAGAGCTTTCATCCAAAGGTTGCTCATCTTGCTTCATAAGTCGATGTTACTGCCCAAAGGTATTGCACGCTCTCAAATCACCTGAAACAAGCCCTCTTCGGAACCACGCTACACGCTGGTCAGCACTGCCGTGCGTAAAGGCATCTGGACGTACATATCCCTGTGCCTTTTTCTGCAGGACATCATCACCGATCGAGCTGGCTGCCCTGAGTGCCTCTTCGACATCACCAGGTTCGAGGATATTGAACTTCTTGTGAGCATGATTTGCCCAGACACCGGCATAGCAATCCGCCTGCAGCTCTACACGTACCTGCAGCTGATTGGCTTTGCTGCCTCCGCCCCACTGCCGTTTGAGCTTTTGAACCTTGTTTAGCGTGCCTTGCATATTTTGGATATGGTGTCCGATCTCATGCGCCAGTACATACGCCTGGGCGAAATCCCCGGGGGCATTGTGGCGGCGTGCAAGCTCGTCAAAAAAGCCAAGATCCAAGTAAACCTTCCTGTCTGCCGGACAGTAAAAGGGACCCATCTGCGCGGATGCATAGCCGCAGCCGCTTCGCGTACTGCCACGATAGAGTACCATCACCGGCTCTTTGTAGCGCATCCCGTACTGAGGCAGTATCTCTCTCCAGACATCTTCTGTGCTTGCCAAGACCTTTTTGATAAATTTCGCCTGTTTTTCATCCTTGACCTTGTCCACTTTCGCACTGCTTTGACCACCCATACCTATGAGCGCAAGCGGATTGTACCCGCTAAACCACGCAAATGCGCCTATGGCGATGATCGCCCATCCTATTTTGGTACGCAGCAGCGGTCTGATCAACGGCCAGATCATCATCATTGTTCCCATTGAGGGCAAACCTCTTCGCCTACCCCCGCTGCGTGACCTGCGGTCATCTACATTTCGGCTCTCTCTTTCATCATCCAGTCTCATCGTATTGTCATCCTTTCCCCAGTAAGTTATCACCTTCGATTATACCAGTCGAAAGTAAAATTTAACTACAATATACAAACAAAAATCGAGGAGCGACCGTGTCATTAGCCTTAGCAAGAAAGTACCGTCCTGCCACATTTGACGACCTCATCGGACAGGAATCGGTCTCCCAGACCCTCTCTCTTGCACTCGACAACAACCGTCTTTCCCATGCCTATCTCTTCTCCGGTTTGCGCGGCAGCGGGAAAACCTCTACGGCGCGTATCTTCGCCAAAGCACTGCTGTGTGAACAAGGAGCCTCTTCGCATCCCTGCGGCGAATGTACCCACTGTGTCATGGCAGCAGAGAACCGCCATATGGATATCATCGAGATGGATGCGGCAAGCAACCGCGGGATCGATGATATCAAAGAGCTGATCGAACATACCAAATACAAACCGAGCTCCGCACGCTACAAGATCTTCATCATCGATGAAGTACATATGCTCACCACACAGGCATTCAATGCCCTGCTCAAGACACTCGAAGAGCCGCCCGACTTCGTCAAGTTTATCCTCGCGACCACCGATCCGCTCAAACTGCCTGCGACGATCCTCTCACGTACGCAGCACTTCCGCTTCAAGAAGATCCCGCACAATCTTGTCATCACCCACCTCGAGCATATCCTCAATCTCGAACAGATCAGCTACGAAAAAGAGGCGCTGGAGATCATCGCGCGCTCGGGTGCAGGAAGCCTGAGAGACTCCCTGACACTGCTCGATCAGGCGATCGTCTACTCCAAGAACCATGTCGATGTAGCGACTGTGACCGGGATGCTCGGCATCATTGAGCCAAGCCTCCTTGCCAAGCTCCTGCAGGATATCCTGCAGAAAAATACCGGGGAGATACTCGGCTTTATCAAACTCGCCGGAGATTATGAAGCAGAGATGATCCTCGATGAGCTCACCCTCTATCTCAAAGAGCTGCTGCTCTCTCAGGATACCACCTACTCGCCGATGATCATCGAGCGATTCTTCCGTATCATCGCTGACTCCAAGGGATTGCTCTCTTTGGGGAGCGATGGTGAGTTTGTCCTATCCTTGACACTCTTCAAGATGATGGAGGCGCTCGAGATCAGAGAGATCGATGCCATGATCAAAGGGCTGCAAAAAGAGCTGCAGGGAGTTGAGGTGAGTGAAGTGATGGTCAGCAGTGTACCAGTCTCCGAAGTGGTCACCATCACTGAAGAGGAGATCGTCGCCACCCTCCCCAAAGCAGCCATTGATCCTTCAGCACCTAAAAGTGAGAAAACAGAACCCAAGAGCTCTCATACTCCTCCCCAACAGACAGCAGGAAATACACCATCGAACGAAGAGCCGACAGAAGCACCCCACACAGTGACACTAACGAGCAAAAAGGACGAA
>WFYB01000102.1 GCA_015490315.1 Sulfurovum sp.
GGGCTGTCATGGAGCAGATCGTCGGACATCGACTGCACCACAACGTCATGATGCACGCCATTCGTCCCGATGAGACACCGCTACACGCATTGGGAGAGAGGGTTATCATGCTTGATGAGATCAGCAAAGCAGACAATGTCGGTGCGATCGCCAGATCTGCCGCAGCACTTGGTGTCGACTCCTACCTGCTTCCTGCCCAGGGTCCACACCCCTATATCAGGCGTGCCGTACGTATCAGCATGGGGCACATCGGTAAACTTCGCTACCACCGTTACAATGACATCAAAACCATCATCACTGCCCTCAAAGCACTTGGATACCACATCTTTGCCGCAGAGGTCACGCCAGACTCCACGCCACTCTCCCAAGTCAACGTACCCAAAAAATGGGTACTCCTCATGGGACATGAAGAGCTCGGTATTTCGGAGGATGTTTTAAAATTGTGTGATGAAGTAGTAACGATTGAAATGGAGCCGGAGGTCAAAAGTTTCAATGTCGCCATCGCTGCCTCGATCATGATGTATCAACTCCAAAATATCCGATAGTCGTACCCCTGTCACGCCTTCTTTCTCTCTTTCTTCAGACAACGTTTTAGTAAATTGTGCCTGATTTTCTGTTATAATGAAATACAAAACTACATGAGAAGGGAAAAAGAATCATGAAGAAAACACTCATCTACCTAAGCATAGCACTTACACTTGTCGGATGTACCAGCAAAGAGGAGTATGTCCTCTTCAACCAGACACACATCACATCGCCTGATGCGAACCGTACAGTTACCCGGGTCGGAAACAGCCGGTACGAGTACCGTATCCAACCGCATGACCGTATCTCCATCACGATGTACAACCACCCTGAGCTCGGTACCTCTACGATCCAGAGCCAAAGGGAAGACAATCGTGGTGTGCTCGTCGATTCGAGAGGGTACGTCAGGCTGCCATTGATCAAAAATATACATATAGCCGGATTGACACAGGCGGCTGCCCAGAAAAAAATCGAACGCGCATTCAAACCCTATCTTGAAGATACGGAGGTCTATCTTGAAGTTCTGAACAAACGTGCCTATATTCTCGGTGAGGTCAACAAACCCGGAGAGGTACGTCTCTTCAACGAAAAACTAACACTGCTTCAACTACTTGCAACTGCCGGTGACCTCAAAGACGGTGCCAACAGAAAATCGATCGTCATTCTCCAAAAACGCGGAGACAAGATCTATACACGCACTGTCGATCTTACGGGACTCAACTCTCTTAAAATGGCAAACCTGATCATCCATCCCAACGATGTGGTCTACGTACCGCCAAGAAATACAAAAGTATTTAATGTCGGTGTACAGGAAGCAACTCCGGTATTTGGATTGGCGGGCAGTGTGTTAAGTCCTGCGGCAAGTCTGAAATATTTACTCGACAATTAAACAAACAGATTCAACGGTATCGCGTCGCCTGATACCGTTGGTTTCATTCTATGTATTATAAAAACGAGTAAAGGAAAAACCGAATATGAAGCAAAGTGTGACACACACGGTTAGTGAAGAGAAAGAGATAGATCTCAAGGAAATTCTCCGAATTATCTTTAAATACAAGTGGTCAATTTTATTGATCACGGTGCTTACGACCTCAGCAGTCTTTGCCTATCTCTACTTTAAACCCTCTATCTATCGCTCATCGGCACTGATAGAGGTGAAGTCATCGACACAGGAAGGACTGATAGGCAATGAGCAGAGCAGCGGCTCCAATGCTATCGGGAAAGAGAAGATCGACAAAGAGATAGAGATACTTCAGACCTTTTATATCAACAACAAAGTACTCAACAAGATCAACTTCAAGACCCGATACTTTATCGATAGCGGTTTCAAAAAAGCCGAGATATACCAAAATGTACCTATAGAGGTCAAAGATATCGCAATATTTGACGACCATATCATAGGTACCATGATCAAAGTCATCCCCCACGGAGAGAAGTTCTCTCTGCAAATACCGCAGTCCCTTCTTGGCAAACTCTCCCGATACAATCCGTTCCGATACAAGAAAAAAGGGATCGTACTCGACGAAAAGAGACTCTACGACTTTAATACAACGGTAGAAACAGACTACTTTGCCTTTGAGATCATCAAGCACAGCAGATTTGACAAACCGATCTATATCAACCTGCAGGGGGACAACAAACATATCTTCGATACGATCAAGAAAAACCTGATCGTCACGCAGGTAACCAAGTTCGCTCCTTTGATCCGTGTCGAATTTGAGGACAATATCCTCGAGCGTGCCGACAAATATGTCAATACACTTGTCGACAGCTTCATCGAACAGAGTATCGAGGACAAGAGCAAAAAAACTGAAAAGCTCATCGAGTTCATCAATAAACAACTCAAGGAGACCAAGCAGAAACTCAACCACTATGAAGCGGAACTCGAAAAGTATAAAATACAGCACAACGCTATCCAGCCCTCACTGCAGGGAACGACCTATATCAATGAGCTCAGCAAACTGGACAATGAACTCTCGAACTATAGGCTCAAAGAGCGTCTGATCAACGATATACTCAAGATGTCCAAGCAGCAAAGCAATATCAATGCGATCGCAACCTCCTTGATGAAGCTCGATGACCAGCCGACCATGGCACTGATCAACAGACTGCAGGAGATACAGATCAGAGAAGAGGAGCTTCGGGCAAAATACTCCTACAAGCACCCGTCACTGCGTCCGGTGAGAAAGCAGATCTATCATATTCAGAAGAATATCATAAAGAACATCAAAAATATGAAACTGCGTGTCGCCCAGAAGATCCAAAGTCTTGAAAAGCTCAAAGCCACCTACAAAAAGAAACTTGATGCGCTCCCTACAAAAGAGAGAAAACTGGTCGGTCTGAAAAGAGACTATGAAGTAAGCTCCACGATCTATGACCATCTTCTGAAAAAGAAGTCCGAAAATCAGATGATCAAAGTCGCGATACAGTCTGATTACAGAGTGATCGACTACGCGAAAAACACACGAGGCATACCGGTCAAACCGAAACGTCTCTTTTCTATCCTCGCCGGCATTCTTATCGGGTTGATTCTGGGGATAGCACAGGCATTTGTGCGCAACTATTTCGATGACAAGATCTCATCCAAAAAAGAGCTTGAAGATCTCACTACATTGCCGATATACGGTCTGCTCCCTGAAGTCAAGAAAAAGAACATCGGTATCGAAGTGCTGGATGAGCCCAAATCCCCTTATGCCGAAGCGCACAGAAGTCTGCGAACAAACCTTCAGTTCACACAAAACAAAAATCAGTCTCATGTCATCCTTGTCTCATCGACCATCATGGGTGAAGGGAAAAGCACCACTGTCGCCAACCTCAGTGCTATCTTCAATCTCGCAGGATACAAATGTATCGTTATCAATCTGGATCTGAGAAAACCGACCCTGCACAAGTTTTTCAATGTTGATAACAGTGTCGGTATGAGCACCTATCTCAGTGGAAAAAACGAAATTGATGAGATCATCTACCCTTCACAGTATGAAAATCTCGATATCATCACATCAGGGCCTATCCCTCCCAACCCTTCAGAACTGATCATGACTGACAGGATGAAAGAGCTCATTGAGGCACTCAGAGAGAGATATGACTATATTTTCATCGATTCTGCACCGCTTGGACTGGTAACCGATACAATGAATGTCATGCCCTATGTGGATATCAGCCTGATCATCTTTAGAGAAAACTACTCCAAAAAGGCGTTTGTCAAAGATCTTGGTTCGCTTGTGGAATGTCATGGACTCAAACATATCGGGGTGGTACTCAACGGCTCCAGTATGAGCGGAGGAAGTTATGGCTACGGCTATGGCTATTAGATCACCATGACCCTCCCCTTCTTCTCAAAATTTGAAAACCCTATCAAAGCAGATATTCATTCGCATCTGCTTCCGAATATAGACGATGGGGTAAAAACCATTGAAGAGACACTCATCATCGCAAGACGCTTCGAAGCGCTTGGCTATACCAAACTGATCACCACACCTCATGTGATGGGAGATGTATACTGCAATGAGACCGATACCATCCTGCAGAGTCTTGAGATGGTCAGAGATGCCTTTGAGCGGGAGAATATCTCTCTGGAGATTACAGCATCTCCGGAGTACTATCTCGATGAACATTTCCTCAATCTCCTCAAAAGCGGTACACTGCTCCCATTCTCGGAAAGATATCTCTTGTTTGAGACCGGCTATCAAAGCAGACCGATGATCCTTGGCGAAGCACTCTTTGAGATACAGTCCAAAGGGTATATACCTGTATTGGCGCATCCTGAACGCTATCTCTATCTCCATGATGATATAGAACAGTATCTTGAACTCAAATCTCTGGGCGTACTCTTTCAGATCAATGTAAAGTCCTTAAAGAGCCATGCACCCGCTGTCATCAAAAATCTTCACAAGATCATCGAGCATGGACTGGTAGATTTCATAGGCAGTGATGTGCACCGCATCAAAGAGATCCACGACTTTGAAAAACTGCTTCAGCACAAAGGCTACAGAAACATATTCAAAAAAAACCGCCTGCTCAACAATACACTTATATAGAGTTACTTTTTCTTTCTTACTTTCAAGCGTTCATCAAAAAGGTTGAGATAGACATAGAAGAGCAGCATAAACAGTAGAATGGTCAGTAGATCATTGGAGTGCTGCATCTGAAAACCTATGATAGAAAAGATCACCTGCATCATGACAAGCATCATCGTAGAGAAAGGAACATCCTGCTTGACTTTGTAGAGCAGATGATGCATATGGTTCTTATCTGCCTCAAAAAGAGAACGGTGCCTCTGCTTGCGCCGTGTCATGACAATAAAAGTATCCAGCAGAGGCAACGCGATGATGAAAAGTACTGCTGCCGGAGAAATATAGTGTGATACCCTGATCGTCAACAGTGCAATGACAAAGCCAAGCGTCAATGAGCCGCTGTCACCCATAAAGATCTTGGCAGGATGCCAGTTGAAAGCCAGGAAAATAATCAATGCAATGATAAAAAATGCACTGAGTGTGATCAAGAGTTCATCATGATACTGAATACCGATCGCAAGGAATGTAGCAAGCATGACCAGACTGACCGAGCCTGCCAAACCATCCAGCCCGTCCATCAGATTTAGGGCATTGGTATATCCTGCTATCGCAAAGAAGGTAAAAATATAGGCAATCCAGTGAGGCAGCATCAGATGGTATCCAAGATAGGTACCCAGATCAAAAATCGCATACTCCTCCCGAAACAGGATCACTGAAGCGATGAAAATAAAAACAAATTTCATCTTGGGTGAGATGCTTTTGATATCATCCCATATGCCTCCGATCCATACCAGAGCAATTGCAATATAGATAAAGTCATATTTTTTCAGATACTGAGGATCGAAAAGAAAGAGTGATAGATAGATAGCGGAAACAAATGCGATACCGGCTCCGCGCGGTGTAATCTTTTGATGCATACTTCTCTCATTGGGTCTGTCGACGAGACCAAGCTTCGGTGCATACCTGATCAAGAGCAGGATCATAACAAACGTCAGCAGTGCGATAGAGATCAAGATGAAGATATTCATACTCTATTATACTATATTTTTCTCACTTCCATACTCTCGATATCATGCTTAAAAACGAAGATTTTATCTGTTGGTAGAGAGGACCGAACTCTGCTTTGGCATACGCCAATAGCCCATAATGTTCCAGTACCCCGTAGACCAGCAGATTATGGGAGATCTTGATTGCTTCAAGCAGGGCATAGACCAACCCCTCTTTACTGAGATAATAGTAGGAGGGGTTCCACCACTTCACGCCACTGCCTACAATGACAACTCTGATACCGCTTTGACTGTATCCTGCAACGCTGTCTGCCAATACCTTCACTCTTCTCGAATGCGGCGGATCAGTCACAAACAACACACTATGCAATCCGTGCTCAAGCATATATCTTTTAACAAAGCGTATCTCTTTCATCGTATTGGAAGCATTGTAATAGATCAGCTGTTCGGGTCTCAAACCGTGTGTTATAAAAAACCCCTTTTTATCTGTCGAGCGGTTAGGTTTTCCAAAATGCTGTGTATGGAAATAGCGTCTCGCCCCGGTATAGATGATCTTACCAGTATTTGCATATCCCTCTTTATACAGTTGCAGGCTCTTCGTGGCACGTTCACTCAATCCTCCTCCCAGATAAACAATAATATCTGATTTTTCAGGGGGAAGGGTCACATCGAGCAACCTGCCAAGGTCAAGAAAAAAAAGAGTAAGCAACAGCAGGAAGAAGTAGCGCTTCTTAATATGCATTTGTCACTCCCAATATTTATGCTATACTCTTCATAGCAATATAGTATCCCAAAATTGTTTCATTCTGCCTAATCTGCATATAACTCAGAAAAGGGAAAGCGGTAATATTTAGGTAACAGTGTTACTATATACTTCTATCATTAAAAGCCAAACTTATCGCGAGATAAGGACGGAAAGCCATGTGTCTCTTGGAGATCGACAGGTTGCAATACTACTTATTTCAACTTTCGTATCCTACAGCACGCTATCTTAATATACTAAGGAAAACAATGTATAACAAGCACTTTATCAAAAGCACTCTTCTTATTTCATCGATCGGCATATTGACTGCCTGTGGTGGCGGAGGAGCAGGGACAGACACCTCTGTGTCTGCCACTGACGGATCCGCAAATAGCACATATGCAACAGGCAGCACTACAAACACTACAAACACTACAAACAGCACAAGTGGCAACAGTGCAACATCCTCTCCTGTAAGCAGCAACAAAAATATTGTCGTTCAGCCTACACCAGTTTCAGAGGGGACACTGTTCGCTTCACCCGCCGGGACAGGCAGCGGTGCATCTGCGGATGATCCTGCCTCTCTTCAGGAAGCGCTTAACAGCCTGCAGGGGGGAGATGTCCTCTTCTTGCGCGGTGGAGTATATGCTCTCTCTATATCTGATCTAAAAAAGGTAGTCATACCATCCAGAGCAAGCGGCAGCAGCAGCAAGCCGACAATCATAGAAAGCTATCCGGGAGAGCACGCGATCATTGATGCTGGAAACCTCCGCAGAGATGTCTATGAGCAGAAAAACCAAGGATCGCTCAGAGTTGAGGCAAACTATGTCAAAGTCAGAAGGATCGAAGTGCGAAGCATGCCTGAGTTCGGTATCCTTGTAACCGCTGACAATGTAGTCATAGAAGGGTGTGAAAGCCATCATAACGGACTTACCGGTATCTTCGGGCACCATATCAATAACCTGCTCGTTCAGGACAATATCACACACCACAACTCCGATGCAGGACTGGGTGTCAATAAGTGGAACTATGATAATGGAGATAATGCCGACGGTATTGCTGTTGCCTACTCCAACAACTCAATTATCCGCAACAATATCGTCTATCTCAATTCTGATGACGGTATTGATATTTGGGGATCGAACAATATGCTGATAAACGCCAACAAAACATACAGAAACGGCTACCTTGACAATGGCTCGCATGCCGGCAAAGGGAACGGTAACGGCATCAAGTCAGGTGGGCAGAATACACATGACAACGTTGTCTCCTGCAACCTGAGCTGGAAAAACTATTCCAACGGTATCGATATCAGCGAATCGACCAATCTTAGAACCAAGTATGTACACAATACAACCTGGCACAATGGATACAATGGAAGCAGCAACATCTATCAACTGGGCAGAGGCTATACCTTCAACCCTGATACAGAGCTGCGAAACAATATCTCTTCTGATGATGCCGTGCATTTCTGGAACGGCAATGGCATCTTTGTTGATAATTCATGGGATCGCGGCAATCACAGCTGGCAGGATGTCGGAACTGTACCCTTTATCAACACGACAGATCCAAGCTCTCCAGACTTCCTTCGCCCTGCACCGGGCAGCGGCTATGAGGATCTCGGTGCCTATGCCGGGAACTAAAGCTTTTCCGCTCAAACTTTGATATAATCATACAAACCGCAACACCCAAAAGGATCAATGATCCTCCTCGGAGGTGTTGCATACCCAAAGGTTTGTATTGTGTACCGTCATAAAACCATTTTTTATTTCATAATAACCCTTCTCTTTTTTCTCTTGATTGCTATCAGATACAGTGACAAAATCCCCTATTTTTCATCGACGCTGCATGCTACATCTCTCCCTGCCACACTCCCCCAAAAAGATAGTCGATATGCCTCTGCGAAAGGCAAAGGTACCAGATGCAGCCTCGATATGCCATGTTCTCTTGCCTATGCACTCAGCAGACTCAAGGGGGGAGAGATTCTTTTTCTGCGTGGCGGAATATATACTCTTTCGATGTCAGGGCTCAAACGTGTGACTATCCCCGCTTCTGCAAGCGGCAGCAGCGATAAACCTACAATCATCGAAAGCTATCCCGGAGAAAAAGCTGTCATCGACGGCTCACAGCTTAGCAGAAGCATTGACATAGAGCGACAGCAGGGATCGGTCAGAGTCGAAGCGGATCACGTCAAACTCAGAAATATCGAAGTCAAGAACATGCCTGAATCAGGCATCCTCGTAACTGGAAAAAATGTAGTCATCGAGGGGTGCGAGAGCCACCATAACGGACTTACAGGTATCTTTGGACATCATACCAGCCGTCTGCTCGTACAAAACAATATCTCCCACCACAATTCAGATGCAGGGCTTGGTGTCGATCAGTGGAACTATGATGATGGAGACAATGCCGACGGGATCGCGATTGCCTACTCAGACAACTCTATCATTAAAAACAATAAAGTCTATCTAAACTCTGATGACGGAATCGATATATGGGGATCCAACAATATGCTTGTAACGTGCAATAAAGCTTACCGGAACGGCTACCGGGATGACGGTAGCCATGCAGGCAAAGGAAACGGCAACGGCATCAAAGCTGGTGGTGAACATACGCATGACAATGTCATCTCCTACAACCTGGTCTGGAAAAACTATGCAAACGGCATCGATATCAGTGAAAAGAGCAATCTAAGAGCCAGATATATTCACAATACTACATGGCATAATGGATATAACGGTAATACAAATATACACTATCAAGGCAGAGGATACACCTTTAATCCGGATACAGAACTGCGAAACAATATCTCTTCCGAAGATGCCATGCACCTTTGGCAAGACAACAATCGCTCTTTCAATAACTCATGGCAACGTAACGGCAACAGTTGGAATAAGATGGGCGTTGTACCTTTTATCAATACAGACGATCTAACCACTTCCGGTTTCCTTAGACCTAAACCCGGCAGCGGCTATGAGGATATTGGGACCTATGCCGCACAAAAAGAAAATTAGAAAATCAGCTCTCTATTTTCTCCAGAACTATCTTATTGTCTATATTCTCAAGCGCATGACCCGAAAACACAAGATCATTTTCACTCACAGCCCCATGCGGAAAAGCAATCCTCCCATACTGAAAATAGCGCATACTGTAACGATCTTTGCGTGCTTTATATATCTCATTCCATGCCAATCCATCCTTGCTGTACCAAATAGTTGCATAGGGGTCACTATTGATCTTGGAGGGTTCAACTGCTGTCGATAGGACAGCGCAATCTCCATTTTGCACTGCCATCAATACTGAGCCGGGCAATACTGCCAAACGACTTTCCTTCCCACTTTTTCTATCGATACTGTAGATGTGGTTTATTTCATGTTCGGTATCAGTCCCGTAGACGATATGGTCTTTGTAAAACAGCAGCGTAACCGCACGGTATCTCTGACTGCCATGCTTATGTATCTCAACTGTTTTAAATCCGTCTGCTGTGGAAGCGATCATAGACTCATCGTCTCGATCGCCTGTCGTTACCCATAAACGATCGGTATAGGGATCATAAAATATGCCGTGTATATGACGTATAGTGTTTTTAGGAAAGGTATAACAGATCTGCCAGCTCTCGCCATTATCCTCAGAGCGGTAGATGTGCACCTCTTCCCGTTCTTTATCCCCAAACCGTCCATTGAGAAAATACTCTCCAAAATAGAGATTGCCCTCGCCGTCAAGAGTGATATTCATCGGTTTGTTACCCCTGCTAACATGAAACGTTTTCATATATCGTTTATTGCCCGGCTTGGCAACAAAAATACCTTTTTTTGCACTCAAAACACGTGTACCGTCATCGAGTATCACCATACTGGAGACTTCTATACGTAGCAAACGGTTCAAGAGTCTGCTAAAACGGCTCAGCAGTGCATATTTCCTATCTGCTATCTTGCCGTCTATCTCCCACTCTCCTTCTTTGTCACTGCTTTTGTATATCGTATATCCCTTTGCGATATAGAGTCTTTCGTCCTCTCTATAGAGTGCTTTTCCCTCTGCGATAATCTTTTCCATCACAAATCCTCAAGCTGGATTGTTTTGGCACTTTTCCAGTCGATCATCTCATCGGCTTCATTCAAACTCACAAAGGGGTACTCTTCTATCAAGCGTTTCAACTTTAGCAAACTTGAGCCCAATCCATAATAGGATTTGAAACGACGCACCATAGAGAGCCCCTCGATCATAGGCTGATCGGGGTCAAAGTCACGGGGATGCAGATAGGTCATCACATATTCCGATCTGTTCATAAAATAACGAAGCAGTCCATAGGGGATAAGCCGGAAATAACCGCCGCCTGAAAAGATGATCTTCTTGCCGAAAATCTCATAGAGATTGATAGGAAATTCTTTAAGAAGCCCCTTCTCCCTACGAATATACGCAGGCTGCGCATAGCCAAACCTCTCCAGTCCTCCGTGTGCTCTTTTGGCAGGAAAAACAGAGCAGTCTCTTTCGATCCCAAGATCCATGAGAAGATCAAAAACCCATAGATTCTCCTCTTTGACCGAGAAGCCCGGAGCACGATAGGTTTTGACCTTTTTACCCGTCAAATCCTCTATCGACTTAACAGAACGCTCCAGATCATTCTGAAAGGCTTTGGGGTCATACTCATAGGCAAGCTGGTGCAGGTCTGAATGGGTTGCAACCTCATATCCCAATGCATCTATCTTTTTGATGATATCAGGATAGTTGCGTGCCACCCACCCCAGTGCAAAAAATGTAGCATCCTGCCCTGTCTCCTCAAGCAGATTGAATATCTTTTCCATATTTGACTCCAGTCTGCTCTCAAAGCTTTTCCACTCCTTTTCCGTCTTGGTTGACTCATTGTCAAGGATATGAAACCAATCTTCGATATCGAATGTTAAAATATTCATCTATTCTCTTTCATGTTAAAGGTCATTTTGGATTTTCTGAAGTTTGGGTTGATGAACTTTCTGGCACCGGCAATAAAACCTGCAACCATTGGCAGAGGGTCACTCCATTCACCATCTTGATACTTGATGTTTTTGCCAAAGAACTTAAACCAGCTTGGCTTCGCAGAAAAACGTGCATGATTATCACTGTAGAGAAACCACATCACATCCAATGCCATCTGTCGCATGACCAAACCGGGTGTGGAGTCATAACTGTCAACAGGCATCCCCATCTCCTGCTCCACAATCATCTGGGCATAATCCACGCCGGACTCCATCCCTGCTTTGATGCTGCCGGTGATCCTGGCATTGATCTCCATCAGTTTATAAGAGCCGTCTTTGGGGTCCTCTATCGAATCAAAATCCCCAAAACCGACCCAGCCTATCTCCTCTGCTACACGTGTCGCATATTCGACAAGCTTCGGGATATCGACAATCTCACCGCAGCTTGTCGTTCCGCCTGTCACGGGGAAATACCTATGCTTCACAAACGTTGTAGCCCCTTTGATCGTACCGTCATGACCTCTAAAGATTTGGCACTTAAACTGTCTGCCTCCCGGGGGGATAAACTCCTGCAGCGTACAGGCACCAAACTGCTCTCTGATTTGGGGATAGAGACGTTTCAACTCTTGCATGGTATCTACTTTTGTGATCCCTTTGGCTCCTGCTCCAATATTTGGCTTGATCAATGATGGAAGTCCGCAATATGCCACTGCCTCCTCAAGAGAATGTGTCTCAAGATCCATTGTCTTTGGATGCGGCACCCCTACTCTCTTGGCGACTTGCATGGTGAGGTTTTTGTCATGCCCCTGAATGAAAATATCGTGATCAGGTATCGCGATACGTGCATAACGACTTAGAGTCTCTTTGTGTTCCCCCAAAATACCAGCACTGTCATCAAAAAGCGGGATAGCGATATCATACTTGTTCGCTGCAAGATGATCCGTCAAAAATGCCAGGAATGCCTCTGGCTCATGGTAAGCACTGGGAGAGAGTATCTTCTCATGCGGAAACCGTGAAACCCATCCGTAAGAGAGTTTCTCTTCACAGAGTATGGTTACATGGTGCCCATGTTTACGCAGTGATTTGGCGATAGGCAATACCTGTACCGTGTGTCCATCCAAAAGCAGGACTTTAATAGGTTTGTTACTCATGATACTTCTCCTTTGTTTTTTGCAGTACCTTTAGCATCTTAGCAGCAAGA